>QHVP01000397.1 GCA_003222295.1 Acidobacteriota bacterium
GGAGTCATGGCCGCGGGGGCCCTGGTCTATCTCCTGGCCGTGTCGTTCCATTACGTGCTCCTGGGCGTGGAGGCCACCCGGCGCGCGGAGCAGCACTCCATGGAGCTGTCGATCCTGGCCCGCGAGGCGGAGCTCAGGGCGCTGCGGTCCCAGGTCCATCCTCACTTCCTCTTCAACAGCCTGAACTCCATCAGCGCGCTCGTATCCGTCGATCCCCTGCGGGCCCGCGAGATGTGCGTCCTGCTCGCCGAGTTCTTCCGGAAGACCCTCGCCCTCGGCGAGAACGCCGAAGTGACCCTGGAGGAGGAGCTGGCGGTCGCGCGGACGTACCTGGCGATCGAGGGACTGCGGCTCGGGGCGCGGCTGTCCGTCGAAGAGGCGGTCGACGAGCCGGCGCGGGCCTGCCTCTTGCCGCCCCTCCTCCTCCAGCCGCTGGTCGAGAACGCCATCCGGCACGGCATCGCCACCCGCCCGGACGGCGGGGTGCTGCGCATCGAAGCCCGCACGGACGGGCGGCGCCTGCGCATCAGCGTGGAGAACCCGTTCGATCCCGACGCGCCGCCGCGGCCCGGAGCGGGAGTCGGGCTCACCAACGTCCGCCGCCGCCTGCTCGCGGGCTACGGCGACCGCGCGCGGTTCGAGGCCGAGCGTGGCGAGGACTCCTTCCGGGTTGCGATCTCGATGCCCGCGGAGCCGGCCGGGTGATCCGCGTGCTGATCGTCGACGACGAGGCCCCCGCGCGCGCCCTCCTGCGCGAGATGCTGTCCGCGGAGCCGGACGTGGAGATCCTGGGCGAGGCCGCCACCGGGCTGGAGGCGGTCAAGACGGCGGCCGAGCTCAAGCCGGACGCGGTGTTCCTCGACATCGAGATGCCGAAGCTCGACGGCTTCGAGGTCCTGGAGCTGCTGGATCCGCAGGTCGCGGTCGTCTTCGTCACCGCCTACGACAGCCACGCCCTC
Source organism: Acidobacteriota bacterium (assembly GCA_003222295.1). Lineage (GTDB taxonomy): Bacteria > Acidobacteriota > Vicinamibacteria > Fen-336 > Fen-336 > AA29. The sequence continues at coordinate 960 of QHVP01000397.1, forward strand.
CGCGCCTTCGAGGTGCACGCGGTGGACTACGTGCTCAAGCCGTATCGGGCGGAGCGTCTCCGTGAGGCCCTGTCGCGCGCGCGGGCCCGGGTCGGTGATCGGCCCGATCCCGCTCTCCTCGCCCGCACCGTCCGCCCTCCTGGGCAGTACGCCCACCGGGTGGTGGTGAAGGACGGCGCCCACATCCACGTCATCCCGCTGGAGCGCCTGGACTACGCGCAGGCCCAGGACGACTACGTGGCCCTGCGGACGGAGGGCAAGACGCTGCTCAAGGCCCAGACCCTCGCCGGGCTCGAGGCCAGCCTCGATCCCTCCCTCTTCGTTCGCGTCCATCGCTCGTTCCTCGTGCGCCTCGACCGCATCCGGGCCCTCGAGCCCTACGGCAAGAACGACCACGTGGCCATCCTGGCCGACGGCACGCGCGTGCCCGTGAGCCGGGAGGGATATGCCCGTCTCCGCGAGCTGCTGGAGTAGTTGAAGGAGGCCTAGCCATGAAGATCACGCGCGACGTCGTGACCGACCTCTGGCCCCTCTATCTCTCCGGAGGGGCGAGCGCCGACACACGGACGCTCGTCGAGGCTTTCCTCGCCGAGGACCCCGAGCTCGCGCGCAGGCTGAAAGAGAGCGCCGGCAAGAAGGCCCGCCGATTCCCCTACCTGCTGAACCTCGCCGTCCTGTTCTCGTGCTTGGCCTTCGTGCGGATCATCTCCGACACCTCCTGGGACGTGTCGCCACGTCGCTTCATCATCACGGCCGGCATCGCCGGCGTCTTCTGGATCGCCTACTGCGCGAACCTCTGGACGCGCTCTCGCTTGACAATATAGCCTCACGTGGCGACATTCGCCCTCATGAAGGCTGTGGGCGTGCGTGAACTCAAGAACCGGCTCAGTGAATACCTCCGTCTCGTCCGGAACGGGGAAGAGATCGTGACGGACCGTGGCGAGGTCGTCGCGGAGCTGCGCCAGCGGAGCCCTCGCTTTGACCTTCCCTACCCTGCTCTCCTGGAGGCCGTGCAGCGCGGCCGCGCACGACTGGGAATGGCCAACCGCCCTGACCTCTATCGGGCGCTCACCCCAGCCATGCCTCCGGGTTCCGCGGCGAAGCTCCTCGATCAGGAGCGAGGTCGCCGCTGAGCGTTTACGCGGAATCCAGCGCTGTCTTTGGCCATTGCCGTTAGAATCGGCCACTTCAGGAGGCGCATGCGAGGAGACAGCCCGTCGAAGTGGAAGAGGACGCTTCGCGGGACGGCCCTTCTGACCTTGGCCCTCGGCCTCGTGGCCGCGGGGACGCGAGCGCAAGGCAAGAAGGCGGGCAATCCCGAGAAGGAGCTGCCGCCGAACATCACCCAGCTCACCGGCTTCGGCGAGCGCGCGGCGTGGTCGCCCGACGACCAGCGCGTCGCCTTCATGGAGAAGAGCTTCGGCGACGCCTTCGAGATCGATCTGCGCACGAAGCTGACCCGGCTCCTGACCGGCCACTTCTCCCATGCCGGCTTCCTGCGCGTGCAGTACCTGCCGAGCGGCGACTTCTTCCTCATCGGCGCCCGCACCTTCACCGACATCCGCACCACCCGCGGGCGCGACCAGGAGATGTGGGTGCTCAAGGCGGACGGGCGCACCCCGCCCATGCCCTTGGACCACAAGATCTCCGAAGGCGTCGCCATCTCGCGCAAGCAGATGAAGATCGCCTGGGCGAACACGCATGGCCAGTATCCCGACCTGATCCCCGAGGGTGAGTCGGTGATCTACACCGCGGACATCGTCGACAAGGACGGCCGGCCCACCCTGGCCAACAAGAAGGAGGTCCTGCGCGCGAAGGCCCCGGAGTGCACGCTCGAGGCCCAGGACTTCCGCCATGACGACACGGACCTGATCTACACCTGCTACCGCTCGCCCTATGCCGACGTCCTGGGCGTGGACCTGCGCACGGGCCAGGTCACGACCTATCGGAAGCTGGCCGGCGAGTACAACGAGGTGGAGGGCACCTCGCCCGACGGCCAGTGGACGCTGGTGGAGTCGAGCCGCGACCAGGGAGAGGACCGGCAGGACTCGCGCCACATCGACCTCTGGAAGCTGAAGCTGGAGCCCAGCAGCACCGACTTCGTGCGTCTGACCCACTGGGGCGACTACGAAGGCTACAAGGCATCGAACCCGGTGGTGAGCAACGACGGCAAGCGGATCGCGTTCCAGTCCGCCCGCAACGACGAGCCCGCCGGCGTCGGCCACGGCATCTTCATCCTGACCCTGAAGTGAGGTGGGCCCAGATCTACGACCCGCTGGGCCAGCCCGCGCTGTCGACGCTGGCCTCCGCCCTGCCCGTGGTCGTCCTGCTGGGCGCCCTGGGCGTCCTGCGCTGGCGCGCGCACATGGCGGCGCTGGCCGGCCTCGCCACCGCGCTGCTCGTCGCCATCGCGATCTTCGGCATGCCCCTCTCCATCGCCTTGAGCACCGCGGCCTATGGCGCGGCCTACGGCCTGCTGCCCATCGGATGGATCGTCCTCAACGTGATCTTCCTGTACCAGCTCACCGAGCAGCGGGGCCTCCTGGCCGTGCAGCGCGAGAGCATCACGAGCGTGACCCGCGATCGCCGCCTCCAGCTCCTGCTGGTGGCCTTCTGCTTCGGCGCCTTCTTCGAGGGCGCTTCCGGCTTCGGCACCCCGGTGGCGGTCACGGGAGCCGTCCTCATCGGCCTGGGCTTCACGCCGCTCCTGGCCTCCGGACTGTCCCTCATCGCCAACACCGCTCCCGTCGCCTTCGGCGCCCTGGGCACTCCGATCATCGCGCTGCAGAGCGTGACCTCGCTGGACCTCCACGCGCTGAGCGCGATGGTGGGACGGCAGCTCCCGTTCTTCTCGATCCTGGTCCCGTTCTGGCTGGTGTGGGCCTTCGCCGGCTGGCGCGGGATGGCCGGGGTCTGGCCGGCGGCGCTCGTGGCGGGCGTGTTCTTCGCGGTGCCGCAGTTCCTCGTCTCCAACTTCCACGGCCCCTGGCTGGTCGACGTCGTGGCGTCCGTGATCTCGATGGCCGCGCTCACCTTGTTCTTGCGCGTCTGGCAGCCGCGACAGCATTGGGCGCTGGAAGGCGAGGCGGGCCCCGCCACCGTCGAGCACCATCATCCGCGGGGCACCGTGCTGCGGGCCTGGGTCCCCTGGATCATCCTCAGCGCGGTCGTCTTCGTCTGGGGCCTGCCCCAGACGCGCGCGCTCCTGGACGGGGTCTCCATCGTGCGCGTGCCCGTGCCGGGACTCCACAACCTGGTGCAGCGCGTGCCGCCCGTCGTCGCCGTCCCCCGGCCGGAGGCCGCGATCTACGCCTTCAACTACCTCTCCGCGACCGGCACCGGCATCCTCGTCGCCGCCCTCGTCGCCGGGCTCGTCATGCGCTATCGGCCGGCCGAGCTGCTGCGCGCGTACTGGAGCACGATCAAGCTGGTGCGGCTCTCGCTCCTCACCATCGCGGCAAAGCTCGCCCTGGGCTTCACCACGCGCTACTCGGGCCTGGACGCGACGCTGGGGCTGGCCTTCGCTCGCACGGGCATCCTCTATCCATTCTTCGGGACGCTGCTGGGCTGGCTGGGCGTGGCCCTGACCGGATCGGACACGTCCTCGAACGTGCTCTTCGGCAGCCTGCAGCGGATCACCGCCGAGCAGCTCTCCCTGAGCCCGATCCTGATGGCGGCCGCCAACAGCTCGGGCGGAGTCATGGGCAAGATGATCGACGCCCAGAGCATCGTGGTGGCGAGCACCGCCACCCGCTGGTATGGCCATGAGGGCGAGATCCTGCGCTACGTCTTCCGGCACAGCCTGGCCCTGGCCTGCCTGGTCGGGCTGCTGGTCGCTTTGCAGGCGTACGTGCTTCCCTTCTCGGCCATGGTCCTCCGTTAGCGGCCCGGTGGTGGCCCAGGGTGTGGCCCAGCGCACTTGACGGCGGTCGCCGGCCGGGCGTACCCTCCGTTGGTTAGAGCCGGACACATTCCATGCACTCTCGTTGGAGTATGGTCGACTCCCTTATGCGCGAGATCGGCGCGCTCCGGAACGAGGCGCGTGCGCTCGACCCCCGTACCATCGACGAGAAGATCGTGGCCGAAGTCGACCGCGTCATCGGCGACGCCGCCCAGGCCATCGACGAAACGATTGCCGAGCCCGAGGACGAGTCGCGCCTCATCGGCGCCTGCGAAGCCATCGTCGTCGCCCGCGAGCGGATCGAAGCGCTCCGGGCCACGGCGAAACGCGCGGGTGAGATCGTGGGCCGGAGCATCGAACTGCGCAGACAGGCGGGGCGGCAACTCTATGACGCGCTCCTGACGCAGGAAGACCACCGGAAGCTGGGCTCGTAGCTCGGCTTTCCGTCCCCGCCATGAAACGCAGCGAGACCGCCACCCTGGCGGATCCGGCTCGGCACGACGAGGTCGTCCGCGAGGTCTGGGCCGCCGTGGCGCAGATGCAGGACAACATGGCCCGCCTGGCCGAGGCCGTCGAGCGGTCGCGCGCTCTGTGCGCTCGCGCTCGCCAGTTGCAGGATCAGGCCCTTCGGTTCCGATTTCGAGACCCCCCTTCCCGCAGAGACGATCCCGCGAGGCGCAAGATCGACGGCGAGTAACCCACGCCGCGGGTGGCAAGGCGTAGCCTGGGAGAATAGCGTGGCCCACCGTGACGTGGTCGTGATCGGCACTTCGGCGGGTGGCGTGGAGGCCCTGCGCGAGATGGCCCGCGGGCTGCCGGGGGAGCTTCCGGCGAGCGTGCTGGTCGTGATCCACCTGCCCGCGCGGAGCCCCGGGCTCCTTCCTTCCATACTCAATCGCGCGGGACCCCTGCCGGCGGCGCACGCCCAGGACGGCGAGGAGCTCCGCCGGGGCCGCATCTACGTCGCGCCCGCGGGCTTCCACATGATCCTCGAGGACGGGACCATCCGCCTCGTGACGGGCGCGCGCGAGAACCTCCATCGTCCCGCCATCGATCCGCTCTTCCGCTCCGCCGCCCTTTCCTACGGCCGGCGCGTGATCGGCGTCGTGCTCACGGGCGCGCTGGACGACGGCACGGCCGGACTGCGCGCGGTCAAGCGTTGCGGCGGCCTCGCCGTGGTGCAGGACCCCGCCGATGCCAGCTACCCCTCGATGCCCCAGAGCGCGCTCCGCAACGTCGATGTCGATCACTGCGTCCCGCTGGCGGAGATCCCCGCCCTCCTCGAACGCGTGACCCGACCGCCGCTCCCCGACGCCCCGCACCAGGTCGCGCCACCCGACCTGAAGCTGGAGGTGGGCATGGCCGCCATGGATAGCAACGAGGACAAGCTGGATCGGATCGGCAAGCGCTCCACGTTCACCTGCCCGGAGTGCCACGGCACCCTGTGGGAGATGAACGAAGAGGGCGCCCTCCGATTCCGGTGTCACGTCGGCCATGCCTACACCGCGGAGACCCTCGTGGCGCAGCAGTCCAGCGGCCTGGAGGACGCCCTGCGGGCCGCCGTGCGCGGCTTCGAGGAGAACGCAAAGCTGTCTTCACGAATGGCGGAGCGCGCACGCGAACGGGCGGACGAGGAGTTCGAGAGGCGCTTCCGGCAGCGCGCCGAGACCGCGCGCCACCATGCGGACGAGATCCGCACACTGCTCGACCGTCTGGACGCCGCGATGGAGTTCTCGGCATGACCGACGGCGTCTCCAAGCCGGAGCACCTGGTGGTGGTGGGCTCGTCCGCGGGCGGCATCGAGGCGCTCGGCACGCTGCTCGGCGGCCTCCAACCGAGCTTCCCCGCCCCCGTGATCCTGGCCCAGCACCTGGACCCCCGTCACCAGAGCCACCTGCAGACGGTGCTCCAGCGCAAGACCGAGATGCCCGTGGTCCTGGTCACGGAGAGCGAGAAGCTGCAGGCGGGCGCCGTGTACGTCGTGCCCGCCAACCGCCACGTCGTGGTCGAAGACGGGAGGGTGATGGTGGAGAGCGAGCACGGGGACCGCCCGCGGCCCTCGGTGGACCTGCTCCTGAGCACCGCCGCCCGGGCCTACGGAGATCGGCTGATCGCCGTCATCCTCACCGGCTCGGGCTCGGATGGATCGGCGGGGGCCGTGGACGTGAAGCACGCGGGGGGCATCATCGTCATCCAGAACCCGCGCACGGCGCGCTATCCCTCCATGCCCCTGGCCCTCCCGCCCACCGTCGTCGATCACATCGTCGACATCGAGCGCATGGCCGCGCTGTTGAAGGACCTGCTCGACGATGCGGGCGTGCCCCGGGTGCGCGAGTCCGTCGAGACCGCGGTCTCGAAGGTGATCGGCATCGTGAGCCAGCAGAGCGCGATCGACTTCCGCAACTACAAGTCCACGACCCTTCTACGCCGGATCGCCCGCCGCATGACCGCCGTGCGCGCCCCGACCGTCGAGGACTACGCCCTTTATCTCGAAGCCCAACCCGACGAGGTGGGCCAACTGACCAGCGACCTCCTCATCAACGTCACCGAGTTCTTTCGCGACCGCGACGCCTTCCTCTTCCTTCGCAATTCCGTCCTCCCCGAAATCGTGGAGCGCGCCCGCAACGACGGCCGCCAGTTGCGCTTCTGGTCCGCGGGCTGCTCGACGGGCGAGGAGGCCTATTCGCTCGTCATCTGCGTCGCCGACCTGCTGGGGACGGAGCTCGCGCAGTGGAACGTCCGCGTGTTCGCCACCGACGTGGACGAGGAGGCGGTCGCCTTCGCCCGTCGCGGCCTCTATCCCCCGAACGTGCTGAGCGCCGTTCCCGACACGCAGCGCAACCAGTTCTTCGAGAAGGCCGACCACGGCTTCCGGATCAGCAAGGCCCTGCGCCAGATGGTCATCTTCGGCAGCCAGGACATCGGCCATGGCATTCCCTTCCCGCGCATCGACCTCGTCCTGTGCCGGAACCTGCTCATCTACTTCAAGGCGGAGCGGCAGAACGAGGTCCTGGACGTCTTCGCCTATTCCCTGGCCCCGACCCACGGCTACCTCTTCCTCGGCAAGGCGGAGACGGTACGGCCGTCGAAAGCCGCCTTCGAGGAGGTCAACCGGCGCTACAAGGTCTATCGGTGCGTCAGCGCCCCCGCCGGCCTGGCCGCCGTCCGCCCCAAGGCCATCCTTCCGCGGGCGGCTGCGGTGGAAGGCGAGCCGCCGCCGGCGGTGGGCGAGGGCCTCGACCTCTCCGCCCTGCGGCGGTTCAACGACCTCGTCCTGCGCTCCATGCCCGTGGGCCTGGTCGTGATCGATCGTGGCTACCGCATGGTGACGAGCAACCCGGCGGCGCGCGGCTTCCTCCAGATGCGTGACCACGTCGGAGACGACTTCCTCCATGCCGCGCGCGGTCTGCCCTACAAAGAGGTGCGTGCCGGCATCGACGCCGCCTTCCGCGATCGCGTGCCCACCACCCTTCCCGAGCTGAACCTCTCCGGCGCCGGCGAGGAGCGCTACGTCCAACTCACGATCTGCCGGGTCCATCCCGAGGACGCGGCGGCCGATTACGCCGTGATCGCCCTCGTCGACGTCACGGAGACCGTGCGCGGGACGCGGCGCCTGAAGGTCGCGCAGGACGAGCAGCGTCTCCTGGTCGAAGAGCTGAGCCAGACCAACAAGCGGCTGGCCGACCTGAACAAGGACCTCCAGGACTCGAACGACGAGCTGCAGGCGGCCAACGAGGAGCTGCTGCTCGCTCACGAGGAGATGCAGGCCACCAACGAGGAGTTCGAGGCCACCAACGAGGAGCTGCAGGCGACCAACGAGGAGCTGGAGACCAACAACGAGGAGATGCAGGCGACCAACGAGGAGCTGGCGACCACGAACGAGGAGCTGTCCGCGCGATCCACCGAGCTGCAGGAGCTCACGCGCACTCTCGGCAGCGAGCGGGTGCGGCTGGCGGGCATGGTGGAGCTGGCGCCCTTCGGCATGATGATCCTCAAGGGGCCGGGCCTGCTCGTCGACGCCTTCAACCCCGCGGCCACGCGCATCCTGGCCACCGAGGACGCCCGCGGCCGAGCCTTCGAGGAGGTGTTCTCCACCGATCCCGTCCTCCTCGACGGCGTCCGCGGCGCCTTCCGCAGCGGCTCGGTGTGGACCAGCCCCCGCCGCGCCATCCGATTGCGCGAGGGGTCTTCGTCCGGCGACGAGCGCATGTACCGCTTCATCGCGGTGCCAACGCGGATGGACGGGACGCCGGAGGGCGTCGTTCTCTACGCCGCCGACGTGACCGGGCTGAGCGGGGACGCGAGCTGAGGGCTATCCGCGGGCGGCGAGCGGCATCGCCAGCGTGAAGCAGGCGCCCTGGCCCGGCCCCGCGCTGGCCGCCGAGACCTCGCCTCCCATCAGCTCCGCGAGCTGCTTCGCGATCGAGAGCCCGAGGCCGGTGGCGGGCTCGCCCGCGGTGGGCGTGGCCGAGAGGCGCTGGAAGCGGCCGAACATCCGCCGCTTGTCGTCCTCGCTGAGGCCCGGGCCCGCGTCCTTCACCTCCACCAGGGCGCGTCCGTCGCGGGAGAGCGCCGTCACCACGATCTTCGAGGACAGCGGCGAGTACTTGATGGCGTTGCCGACCAGGTTCTCGACCACTTCGACCAGGCGGTCCGCGTCCCCGAACACGGGAAGGGCGCCGTCGACCACGAGGTCGAGGGACTGACTCTTGTGCCGGGCCGCTGGCCCGTTCGTCTCGACGACGTGCCGGGCCACGTCGCCCAGATGTGGCCGACGAACTCGCCGAAGGGCCGGCCCTCCCGGATCGAGACTTCGGCCATCTCCGCGTGGCCGAGCACGACCTGGAGCGGGTTCTTCAAGTCGTGGGCCGCGATCTGCAGCAGCTCGGTCTTCACCGCGGTGGCCTGCTGCGCGATCTCCTTCTGCCGCTCCGCGATCTCCCGCTGGCGCTCCGCCTCCACGCGCGCCTCTTCCGCCCGCCCCTGCTGCTCGGTCAAGGCCCGCGTGCGCTCCTGGACCAGGCGCTCCAGATCGCGCCGGCGCGCGTGGAGGCCGCGGACGTGCGCCGCGTATCCCAGCGCCGCCGCCAGCATCAGGGCGCCAGCCACCATCGCGTAGAAGACGCGCGTCTGGTGGAAGCGCGGCCTCAGCGTCACCTCGGTGCGGGCGGGGGCGTCGCTCCACACGCCGTCGTTGTTGGCGGCGCGCACCTCGAAGGCGTAGTGCCCCGGCGGCACCTGCGTGTAGAAGGCGGAGCGCCGGGTGCCGGCGTCCACCCAGTCGTCGTCGAAGCCGACGAGGCGGTACTTGAACTGGACACGCTGCGGGGCCAGGAAGCTGAGCGCGGTGAAGCGGATCTCCCAGTTGGCGGCGCCCGGCGGCAGCACCCGCTGCGCGCCGCCATAGCGGGCGCCGGAGGCGAGCAGCTCCTCCACCACCACGCGCGGGGGCGTCTCGTTGCGGGGCAGGCGCTCGGGGTCGATCACGACGATGCCGCGCGTGGTCGGGAAGACCAGGCGTCCGTCGGGCAGGCGGGTGGCCGCGGGTTGGGAGACGCCCGAGCACTCGTTGCTCTTCATGCCGTCCGCGATCCCGAAGACCTGCGGCTCCAGCCGCCTCGCCCCCTCGCCGTCGAGCAGGGCGCGCTTCGGGACGCGCGAGATCCCGCGGTTGCCCGAGAGCCAGAGGTCGCCCCTCCCGTCCTCCAGGATCGAGAACACGACGTCGTCGTGGAGCCCGTCCCGGGTCGAGAAAGTGGTGAAGCGATCGTCCTGGAGGTGCGAGAGCCCGCCGCCGGACGTGCCGACCCACAGCCCGCCGTCACCGTCTTCGTAGAGGCACAGGACGCTGTCGGCGGCGAGGCCGTCGGCCACGGTGAAGGTGCGGGCCTTTCCGCCCGCGAAGCGGGTGAGACCGCCGCCGTCGGTGCCGACCCACAAGGCGCCGTGGCGGTCGACCAGCATCGCCATCACCAGGTTCGCGCCCAGACCCTCCTCGCGGGTGAAGCGCGTGAAGCGCCCGTCCTTGAAGCGCGAGAGGCCGCCGGCGTTGGTCCCGATCCATACCGCGCCCTCCCCGTCCTCGACCAGCGCGGCGACGTGGTCGTCGACGAGGCCGTCACGCGCGGTGTAGGTGTGGAAGCGGCCGCCGGCGAAGCGCGCCACCCCGCCCCCGTTCGTGCCCACCCACAGGCCTCCCTGCCTGTCGAGGAGAAGGGCCTGCACGAAATCGTGCGGCAGCCCATCGCGGCGCGACCAGGTCTCGAAAGCGCCGTCCTTCAAGCGCGCCAGGCCGCCGCCCGAGGTGCCGACCCACAGCGTCCCGTCCGCGGCCGCGAGCACCGTCTTGGCGATGTCGCTGGGCAGGCCCTCGCGCGTGGTGTAGGTGGTGAACTTGCCGTCGCGCAGGCGGGCCAGGCCCCCGGTGTTGGTGCCGATCCAGAGACTGCCCTCGTGGTCCTGCCCGAGCGCGCGCACGAAATCGCTGCTGAGGCCGGTGCGCGTGGTGAGGCCGCGGAACCGTTCGCCTTCCCGCCGGAACAGCCCCGCGCCGTAGGTGCCGACCCACAGGCTTCCGCCTGCGTCTTCGAGGATCGACCAGATGATGTCGCCGTCCAGGCCGTCGCTGGCCCCGTACGTCCGGAACTGCCCCTCGGCGTAGCGCGCGAGGCCGCCGCCGTTGGTGCCGATCCAGAGCGCGCCCTGCTTGTCGAAAGCGAGGGAGAACACGAGGTCGCTCGGCAGCCCTTCCTTCCGCGTGAAGCGCGTGAACACGCCGTCCTGCATCCGGAAGAGGCCGTCGCCGTTGGTACCGATCCAGAGCGCGCCTTGCGCGTCCTCGCGGATCGCGCGCACGACGTTGCTGGTGAAGCCGTCGGCGGCGCGCCAGGTGCGGAAGCGGCCGCCTTCGAAGAGCGACAGGCCTCCGTTCGTGCCCGCCCAGACCCGGCCCTTGCCGTCCTGGAAGAGCGCCCGCACGACGTCCGCGCCCAGGCCGTCGGC
>QHVP01000049.1 GCA_003222295.1 Acidobacteriota bacterium
CGAAGAGCCGCGCGGCCCCAGCGTGGCCCGCGCTTCCAGGTCGCACTGCCGCTCGTCACGCTCGCAGTCACGCAGGCCGATCGGCACGTCCACGAGCTCGAGGGCGATGGGATGGCGCCGCGCGACGTCGGCGATGCTCGGGGCGACGAGGTGCGAATGCGCGCCCGACTCGGTGAGCGCGATCGCGATCCAACCGGCCCGGCAGCCGTCCACTCCGACGAAATCCACGGGCCGGAAGTATAGATCGCGCGCGCGCCGCGATCAGTCCACGACGCCGGTCTCCGGCTCCATGCCCGGGAGGTTCTCGACGCGCAGGTCCTTTTCCGCGCTCCGCGGCAGCGAGACCGGCGTCTGGGCGTGGCAGCAGGGGCAGCGGACATCGACCGTCACGTAGGCCTCAAGCGGATCGGCGGCGTGCCAGACCTCGAACCGCGAGCCGCAATGGGCGCAGCGGTGCTGCTCGTTCCGGCGTGTCGTCTTCGGAGGGAGCGCGGGCATGAATCCACTGTACAGGAGCCGCGGCCGCGCGGGCGCTAACGCAGGTACTTCTCGCGCAGGGACCGGACGTGCCGCAACTCGTGGCCCGCGATGTGGAAGGCGAGGCCGCGCACGGAGGTGGTGTAGTCGCTGACCACGCCGCGGCGGCGCCAGGCCTCCGCGGGCAACCCGCCCAGCAGGGCGAGCGTGGCCTGCCGCACCGCGCGATACTCGCCCAGCAGGCTGACCAGCGGACGCGTCTCGAATCCCGCGGCCGCGACGTATCGGACCTCGTCGAACGAGGGCAGCGGCGCGGCATCGCCGCGGGCGATGCACAGCGCCCGATAGGCGTAGATGCGCTCGTCGTCGGCGATGTGACCGAGGACTTCCTTCAGCGTCCATTTGCCCGGCGAATAAGTGAGGCCGCGGACACGCTCCTCGTCCAGGGACTCGACGAGGAGGACGGTCTGGCGCCGCTGGGCGACGAGGGCCGCGATCGCGTCGTCTCCGACGACGAGGTCGATGTCGGGCTTGGCATAGGCCGCGATCTCGTCGTCGCCGGGCCGTCCGGAAGGCCCGCGTGACGCGGGCGGAATGAGCTCCACCGCTACCTCATCACCGACCACCAGAGGGCGTTGAAGAGGAAGGGATAGGTGCCCGGCGTCTGCGCGCGGTGCTGCGGCCGGAAGCCCAGCAGCACGACCTTGCCCTTTCCTTGCGTGAGGGCGACCGCGGCCGCGCGCCGCTCCAGCCGATCCTCGCCCTGGACGAACCCGGAGAGGAGCACGTCCCGCCGGTCGTCGGGATAGGAGGCGAGCACCCAGCGATCGGTCTCCGGCCCGGGCGCCGTCGTCTCGAACGCGATCGGCTTGTCCTGGAAGATGGCCGCCTCTTCGGCGAGCCCATAGGTCACGGGATGTCCGCGCGCCACGCGCACGCGCAGCAGCGATCCCGGAACCAGGAACTCGTCCGAGCGGACGCGGGCCAGCGCGTTGCGCACGGGCAGGCCCAGCTCCTCGATCGCGTACTCCGTCGCGGCGGAGAGTGCGACCAGGGTGCCGCCTGCCTTCACGAAGTCACGCAGCGCGGCCGCGCCTTCCTTCTCCAGGCCGCCCGTGTAGTCGGGAGGAAGATCGGCGACGGCGCGGAGATCGCCGTCCTCGCGCTTGGGCTTCCCGGTGGCGATCACGTCGCGGGACTCGTCCGGCAGCACGATCGCGTCGAAGGCAGCGGCCAGGTTGCCCGCGCGGATGGCCGCGTTGTCCAGCGTCTTCGGCTCGAAGCCGTACTGCTCCAGCAGGAAGCGCGTCCAGCCCTCGTCGTTGGTGGCGGCCCAGGACTTGTACAGCCCGACGCGCGGCGCGGCCAGCGGGATCACGCCCTTGGGCACGCCGGCCACCGCGGTCCAGGTCACGCCGGGCTCGGCCTTGCTCACCGCCGCGCGCGCCGCGGCCGTGTCCATGAAGACGGTGCCCGCGGGCCAGGGACGCTCGCCGGTCACGGGTTCGCGCGCGATCCAGGCCTTGCCCGCGCGGACGGCCGCCGACACCACCTTGGCCGGCTCCGGACCGCTCGGGGTGAGCGCGAAGGCCGCGCCTTCCACGGGCGGGGAGGCGGGGGCGGGAGCGTACGCGGTGAGCCGATCGGGCAGGGTCCCGCGCTCGGCGGTCACGCCCATCATGAGGGGCAACGACCACGCCGCGACGTCGTAGGGGCGCACGATGTCCCGACCGGCCTGCAGCCCGCGGCCACCATCGTGGGTCTGTGGCTGCAGCTTGACTTCCGGATAGCGCTGGGTCGTGAGCATCTCGCTCACGAACCGTCCGTAGGGCTGAGCGAGCGGGATCCAGACGTCGCCGCCCGCCGCCTGCTTCACCTCCACGCCGTGCGCGACCATGAGCGCGGCCAGACGATGCGCGCTCGCGCGGTCCCGCTGCGAGGAGGGGATGCGGAACCCGTCGCTGGGCGCGACCGTGGCCACCGCGGCCCGGGCGCGCGCGACCGCGTCGCGGAGGAAGTCGCGGCGGTAGGTCGCGGACGCCTCGAGCAGCGCGTCGGAGATGATCCGCTCGTAGTCCATGATGTCGCGCAGCCGCCACCAGCCGCCCGGCCAGGGGTTGGGGAAGTTGGCCTGGGGACCGTACTCGACGAGTCCCTTCGCGCGGCCGGCCAGCTCTCCGGGCTCGATGCGGACCGGAGTGGCCAGACGCGCGGAGGCGACCTCCGTCAGCAGGCCCGAGATGTTCTTCCAGTACCCGGTCGTGCGCGTGCCCCCCGGCCAGTACCCATCGTATTGATAGCTGTGGATGACGCCGCTCTTGCCCTGCTGTTCCAGGCGGAGCGCCATCGTGGTGCCGATGAGGTTCACCTCGCGCCAGATCAGGGGATGGATGTCGGGATCGATGGGATCCGCGTAGGGCGGCGTGAAGATGCGCGGTCCGGTCGTGCCCATCTGGTGCTCGTCGAGCCAGACCTGGGGGAACCACTCGTGGTACACGGCGCGCGTCAGGGCCTGGGTCTCCTTCTGGGTGAGCATGAACCAGTCGCGGTTGTTGTCGTGCCCGACGTAGTGGTGGTAGATCCAGGGCATGCGGCCACCCTCGTAGGCCGTGCCCAGGTTCTTCCGGTACCACTCCGTCTCCATGATCTGGCCGTCGGGATTGAGCGACGGCACGAGCAGGATCACGACCTCGTCCAGGCGGCGCCGTGTCTCCGCGTCCGCGGCGGTGGCGAGCGCGTAGGCCCATTCCATCGCCATCTGCGAGGACCCGATCTCGGACGCGTGGATGTTGCAGGTCACGAGGACGATCGCGCGTCCTGCCTCGACCAGGCCGGCCACCTCCGCGTCGGAGAGGCCGCGCGGGTCGGCCACGCGGCGCGCGATCTCCTTCAGGCGGGCCAGGTTCTTGAGGTTGGCCTCGGAGGAGATGACGGCCATGAGCATGTCCTCGCCGCGCGTGGTCTGGCCGAGGACCTGGATGGCGACGCGGGGAGAAGCGGCGTCGAGCGCGTGGAAGTAGGACGAGATCTGGCGGTAGTCGGCCAGGGTCCGGTCCGCGCCCACCGTGAACCCGAGGAACTGCGAAGGCGAGGGGACGTCGGCCGCGGCCGCCGGCCGTGCGCCGGGGGCGGCCAGCCCCGCCAGGAGGACGGCCGTCGCGATCCATCGGGGGGCGGGCATCGGACCTCCGCGGGCGGTCAGTGCTCGGTGATCTGGAGGATGATCCAGCCCGAACGCACGCCGTCCACGATGCAGCGCGCGGCCATCTGGCCGGGCGCCTTCGTGGTGTAGGCGGGCGTGAACGTCTGGCCGCCGTTGCCGGCCACCAGCTCTTCGGGACCGACCTGCCAGATCGGCCAGGTCCGGCTGCAGGTCGGCGCGCCGATGCCGTCGCGCGGCGTCGCGTTGAAGTGGATCCGGCACCCGACGGGCACCTGCGTCATGTTTTTCGATCAAGTAGATGGCCAGCGACACCGAATCCACGCTGTGGTCCGAGCCGTGGATGCAGTCCGGCGAGGGCTCGGGCTCCGGCTCGTCCTGGGGCACGGCGGGGGGTGGGGTGGCCGTGGGCGAGGGTGAGGCGACGGAAGAGGGCTCCGGCGAGGGGGCCGTGCTGCCCGGGGCCATCGCTTGCGAAGGGCCGAGGCTCTCGGTGACCGGTTTGCGGCAACTAGGCAAGAATGCGGCGAGAGAGAGGAGGACGAAAGTCGCGAGGCGCCGGTTCACGCTGTCATTCATAACCTCGAATCGTCGCCGGCGCCACTGCCCGAGCAGGACCGCCGCTCATCGCTTCGCCTTCGCGGAGCGCCGCGCGCGCTCGAGCATCGGAAGCCGCCGGCCCTTCTCGGAGAGGGCGATCAGCGTGGTCAGCCGCTTGAGGCGCGTCTCGTCCTTCTTCGCGCTCATCACGAACCAGGTGGCGATGCGCCGATACCCGGGCGGCTGCGACTGGAAGAAGGCCCAGGCGTGTGCGCTCGCGCGAAAGCGGCGTTCGAGCGCGCCGCTCCACCTCACGTTCGCCCGCTCGAACGAATAGACGCCCGATCGCTTCTCGTCGCGCCGGGCGAAGGCGGCGAGTCCGGGCGCGCACATCCGCCCGAGCGCCTTCAGCTCGCCCACGCGCTTGATGTTGACGAGACTCCAGATGCTGCGCGCCTGGCGCGGAGTGAAGCGCTGCATGTAGCGGCCCTCGTCCACGCTCTTGCGCACCCCGTCGATCCAGCCGAAGCAGAGCGCCTCGTCGAGGGCCTGCTTGTAGGTGATGCCGGTCTGGCCCGAGCGCTGGTTGAAGAAGCCGATCCACAGCTCGGAGACGGAGTCATGGGCCTCCTCCAGCCAGGCGCGCAGCTCGTCCGCGGAGCGGAAGAACCGCGGGGTCTTGGCGCTGCCGCCGCGCGCGCTCAAGAGAGCTGGTCCACCAGGCGCACGGGCACGGCGGCGTAGACGCGCTCCAGCCGGTCCATCAGGGGGCCGGGCGCGAAGCCGGCGGGCGGCGATGCCGTCGAGCCGATGGCCGCGCGCAAGGCGCGGGCGAGGCCGGCGACGTCGCCCCACGCGACGAGAGGACCCGGGTGCCACTCGCGGATCCCGCCGGAGTCCCACGCGACCACGGGCACGCCGAGGCTCAGCGCCTCCAGGCCGGCGATCCCGAACGGCTCCTGCCAGCGCGACGGCATGAGCAGGGCGCGGGCCCGACGCAGGAGGCGCGGCAGGCGCCCGTGGGGAATCCATCCCCGCACCTCCGCGCCCGCGGCCTCGACCTGGTCGCGCAGCGGACCCGTGCCCGCGACGACGAGGGGGAGCGCGACCCCCGATTGCCGCCACGCCGCGACGGCGTCGAGCGGGCCCTTGGCCTCGACCAGGCGCCCTACGAAGAGGACGCACGGCGGGCCGTCGGGCTCCGCGCTCGCGGCGTCCGTCCCGAAGTCGACGAACGGGGGCACGACGGCAATGCGGTCGGCCGCGAGGCCGGCGCGGACCAGCTCGCGTCGCATGTACTCGGAGAGGACGATCACGGGAGCCCCCTGGATCGCGAGAAGCCGCGCCCGGGTGAGCGCCATCATCTCGTCAGAGTACGCACGGTCGTCGAAGCAGCCCCCACACGCGGTGGGCGCGAGTGCCAGGTCGCAGACCTCGCCCTTGGCCGTCCACTTTCCGCGGGCCGGGCAGAAGCTGCGGTGGTCCTGGACGGTGAACACGGCGCCGCGCGCGGCCGCGCAGTGCAACGCGATCGGGTTCACGACGGTGTGGACATGGAGGACGTCCGGGTCGAGCCGGACCAGGAGCGCATCCAGCGCCACCGGCCGCGGAGTGCGCGACTCCAGGCCCGGAAGCCCGTGGATCGTGGCCGGCACGTCCTCGGTCAGGCCGTCCACGGTGCCCGCGGCGATGTGGACGTCGTGGCCGCGCTCGGCCAGCGCCCTCGTGATCGACAGCAGGTGGCGATGGGCGCCGCCCCGGTCGGTCAGGCGGTCGGTCAGGTGCAGGACGCGCACGCCGGGATTATGCGGCGAGCTGGCGTACTGTTGGGGCATGCCGCGCACGAGTGCGGGCCTCTTGATGTTCCGGCGGCGGGAAAGCGGGCCCGAGGTCCTGCTCGTCCATCCCGGCGGCCCCTTCTGGGCCAAGAAGGACCTCGGCGCCTGGACGATCCCGAAGGGCGAGCTCGAGGACGGCGAGGACGAGCTGGCCACCGCGCGCCGCGAGTTCGAAGAGGAGACGGGGATCGCCCCGTCCGGTCCCTTCCTCCCTCTCGGCCGTGTCAGGCAGAAGAGCGGCAAGGTCGTTCACGCCTGGGCGTTCGAAGGCGACTGCGCGCCCGAGACGATTTGCAGCAACACGTTCAAGATGGAATGGCCTGCCCGGTCGGGGATGTGGCGGGAATACCCTGAGGTGGATCAGGCGCAGTGGTTCCCGCTGCAGGAAGCGAGGCGACGAATCAATCCCGCGCAAGTGCCGCTTCTCGAGGCGCTGCTCGGGCTCGCGGGGCAGATGATCAAGAGCTGACCGCCGACCTGGCCACAACCTCTATCCTGCTAACCGCGTCGATCGATCCGTTGTCTTTTTTCTGTTGTCACCCCAGCGCTTCCAGCACCTGCTCCGTGTGCCCGTCCACCTTGACGTTGTCCCAGCGCTTCTGCACCTTCCCGTCCGCGCCGATGAGGTACGTCGTGCGCGCGATGCCCATGTACTTCTTGCCGTAGTTCGACTTCTCCTGCCAGACGCCGTACTTGTCCGCGACCTCGTGCTCGGGATCGGCGAGGAGGGGGAAGCTGAGGTCGTACTTCTTCGCGAACTTCGCCTTGCTCGCCTCGTCCAGGATGCTGACGCCGAGGATGGCGGCCTTGCTCGTCTTGAAGCGCGGCAGGTTGTCGCGGAACGAGCAGGCCTCCTTGGTGCAGCCGGGGGTGTCGTCCTTCGGATAGAAGTACAGGATCACGGGCCGGCCGGCGTACTGCGAGAGCTTGTGTGTCTTTCCGCCCTGGTCCTTCAAGGTGAAGGCCGGCGCTTTCTTTCCGGGATCGATCAAGGGCATGCGCATGGCTCCTCGCGTGTGTGGCGTTTACTGTACTGCGCAAAAGCCGAATTGGTGTATAGACAGGCACCGTCGTGCCTGTTCCGGTCGCGAGCAAAGACGCCACCCCTCCCACGCGCGTCGCCGTGGTCGCGGTCCATGGTGTCGCCGATCAGGCGCCGGGCGAGTCCGCGGCCGCGATCGCCGATCTCCTCCTGCGGCGCGGCGCGTACTCGCCGAGCGAGGTGAAGCGGCTCGCCTTGCGCGTGGAGAGGGTCCCGGTGGATCCGCGCACACCGCCCGTCCGGCGAGACACTCCTCCGCCCGCTCTCACCCTCGCCGCGAATCAGGGCGGCTACGGCCAGGCGTTCATGCGCCGCCAGCTCGAACACTACGAGGTCGACCCGCGGGACGCCGTCTACGACACCGTGCGCGTGACGACCTCTCGGGCCGGGGAGGCCGGTCGGCCGGACATCGTGGTCGACGTCCACGAGGTGTACTGGGCGGACCTTTCCCGCCTGGGCAAGGGCGCGCTGCAGATCTTCGGCGAGCTGTACCAGATCATCTTCCACCTCGGACGCCTCGGGCATCACAGCGCCGACCACGCCTGCCGCGCGAACGGGGCCACCTGGGGATGGCGGCTCTACTCGCGGCTGGTGTCGACGGCGGTTTCGGTGCTGACCGAGCCCGTGCCCGCGCTGAACCTCCTCTTGTTCGCGATCGCGCTGACCGCCGTTCCGGGCCTCGTCTCCGACCGCTGGCGTGCGCCGGTGGCCCTCCTCGTCCTGGCCGGACTCGCCCTCGTCCTCCTCGGACTCGGCCTGTTCGTGGCCGCCCGCCGCGCGCATCCGTGGGCCTGGGCCGTGCCGCCGCTCCTCCTGATCGTCGCGTGCGTGGCCGCCGTCCTCTCCGTCTCCGGGCTGCCCCTCCCGCATGTCGCCGAGTGGCCGCTCCTGTCCTTCGAGAGCAGCCTGATCGGATTTGGTCTGGTCGCCGCCGTGTTCCGTACGTACGACCTCCGGCGCCCGGGCGCACTGAAGACGGCGGCCGTTCTCGGCCTGCC
>QHVP01000398.1 GCA_003222295.1 Acidobacteriota bacterium
GAGCGCCTTCAAGGATGCCAGCCACGCCACGGCAAGTATGGCGAGACGCACGTAGTTCAGATCCGACCAACGCGTGGCCGCGGCCACCGACGCCGATGAATCCGACGCTCCCATCAGTCCGACCATCGTCGGAATGAAGTAGGCGAAGGTGAACGCCCGGTCCGCCACGGCGGCGAGAGAGGCGACGAGCCACCATATGCGGAGGGGACCCGAAGCCCGCGACGCCGCGAACAAGCTGGCCAGGGTCAGCAGGGTCAGGGGCACCGTGGTCACGAACGCCCAGAACCTCCGTCCGGTGTCGTCATGGCGCGCGGCGTCGGCATTCCAGTGCAGGCCGGGTTCGGAGGAGGCGCCGGTCCTGGACATCGTCAACCCCGTCCGGCCTCTTTCCATGACGATCGATAGACCTTCGCAATCGTACGCGTCTTGGATATTGGCGGCCTGAACCGCCGATCGTCCTGAAGACGGCGACCACTGCACCGGCCTATCCGCCGACCATCCGCAAGTGACGAGTAAATAGAGCCCTAAGACGCCGATAAAAAGGACTTGCATTTTAGTTAGTGTTATAGTTAACTACTACACTATTCAAAGCCATAAGATGAACGAGTCCTGATGGACCCCGAATGGAACGACAGCCAGCCGATCTACCGCCAGGTACGCGACCGTGTCGTCGCCATGATCCTCGATGGCCTGCTCAAAGAAGGCGATCCGCTGCCGTCCGTGCGCACGGTCGCGGCCGACTCTCGCGTCAATCCGCTCACCGTCCTGAAGGGATATCAACAGCTGGTCGACGAGCACCTCGTCGAGAGCAGGCGCGGTCGCGGCATGTTCATCAACGAAGGCGCGCGCGATCTGCTCCTGAAGGGCGAGCGCGAGAGGTTTCTCGCGGAGGAGTGGCCCAGGGTCCACGCCCTCATCCAGCGGCTCGGCCTGTCGCCGAAAGAACTGCTCGACGCCGCACCCCCCGAGTCGAAAGCGGCAGAGGAGGAGCGTTGAAACCATGGCCTGCATAGAAGCACGCGGCCTGCGCAAGGCCTTCGGATCCACGATCGCGCTGGACGGCATCGACCTGCGTGTCGAAGAGGGCCGCGTCCTCGGGCTGATCGGACCCAACGGCGCGGGCAAGACCACCGCTCTCAACGCGATCCTCGGACTGACCCGGTATCAGGGCGAGCTGCGGGTGCTCGGACGCGACCCCTGGACGCAGCGCGAGCGGCTCATGCGCGAGGTGTGCTTCATCGCCGACGTCGCCGTGCTGCCGCGCTGGATGCGGGTGTGGCAGACGCTCGACTACGCCGCCGACGTGCATCCGCGCTTCGATCGCGCCAAGGCGGAAGGCTTTCTCGCGAAAACCAGCATCAAGCAAAGAAGCAAGGTCCGGGAATTGTCGAAGGGCATGGTGACCCAGCTCTGTACCGCAAGCAGTTCTACGACTCGCTGCTGAACGACTACTACGACCGCACCCGCACGATCGTCGTGACCACGCATCAGGTCGAGGAGATCCAGCCCGTCCTCACCGACGTCATGTTCATCGACCGCGGCCGCATCGTCCTCGCCTGCAGCATGGAGGAGTTCGAGGCGCGTTATCTGGAGGTGATGGTGCGCCCCGAGCACGTCTCCGCCGCGCGCACGCTCGGGCCGATCCACGAGCGCCAGCTGTTCGGACGCACGATCCTGCTCTTCGACAACGTCGAGCGACCGAAGCTCGCCGACCTGGGCGAAGTGCGCACCCCCAGCCTCGCCGACCTCTTCGTGGCCGTGATGGGCAAGGCGGCCGGCGCCGAGCAGGAGGCGGCTCGATGACACCTCGGCCGATGTACTGGTCGATCCGCCGCGAGCTGTGGGAGAACCGTTCGGTCTACGTCGCGCCGCTGGCCGTGGCCGCCGTCTTCCTGTTCGGCTTCGCGCTCAGCACGATCATGCTGCCCCATCACCTGCGCGCGGCGGCCCTCGACCCCGCGAAGCAGGAACGCATGCTCGTCATGCCGTTCAGCGCCGCCCCGGGCCTGATCATCCTGACGTCGTTCATCGTGGGGGCGTTCTACTGCCTCGAGGCGCTCTACGGCGAGCGCCGTGATCGCAGCATCCTGTTCTGGAAGTCCCTGCCCGTCTCCGATCTCACGACCGTGCTCTCCAAGGCCAGCATTCCGCTCGTCGTCCTGCCGTCGATCGCGATCGCGGTCAGCCTCGCCACGCAGCTGGTCATGCTTTTCATGAGCACCGTGGTCCTGTCGGCGAGCAGCGTGGGTGCGGCGGCGCTGTGGAGCCGGCTGCCGCTCTTCACGATGACGCTGATCATGTTCTACGGGGTCGCCGTGCATGTGCTCTGGCATGCGCCGCTCTATGCATGGCTGCTGCAGATCTCGGGTTGGGCGCGACGCACGCCCCTGCTCTGGGTGGTGCTGCCGCCGTTGGCGCTCGGCGTCTTCGAGAGGATCACCTTCCACACTTCGCTCGTCGCCTCTCTCGTGAGCTATCGCTTGATCGGCGCCATGAGAGTGGCGTTCGTCGCCACCGAGGGGCACGACATCCGTCGTCTCGCCCAGCTCGCTCCGCTGCGATTCCTGCTCACCCCGGGTCTCTGGATCGGCCTCATCGCCGCCGCGGCATTCCTGGCCGCCGCCGCCCGCCTGCGTCGCCATCGGGAGCCGATCTGATTCGCATGCACTTGATTCACACGCTCGCGTAAGGAGAAACGAATCCGATCTGGCAGGACATCCTGGCCCAGGCCATGACCGGCGAGCTGCTCGCCGCCATGAACTACACCTCCCTCTCCGAGATCTGTGACGAACCCGCAGAAGTCGCCGACGCATTGGAGCACGCGGAAGCGGAACGGGGCCACGCGGCGGCGTTCGCGGCCGAGGGCCGCAAGCTTGGAGTGGACGTCGCCAACAACGTCGAGGCAAGGCATTGGAAGCGTCTCCGCGAGGCGTTCATGCGCTGCATCACGGAGCGCGACTTCATGGGCTGCCTGATCGTCCAGGAGATCATGCTGGAATCCTTCGCCGTGGCGAGCTATGCCCGCGTCGGGAAGGTGGCACCGGGGAGCCTGGGCCGGACCTTCGCCGCCATCGCCGCCGAGGAAGAAGAGCACATCGCTCACGCGACGGCAATTCTCAGAACAGAGCGAGGGTCGGACGCGCCGGGCTTCGACGAGAAGGTCTACCGGCTGCACCTCGATGTGATGACCACCCTGGCCAGGATGCTGGCCAAGGACTGCAGGGATGGACACTGCGACGTGTGCGACGCCACCTGCGTGAAGCCGTCCCTGTTCGAAGTCAGCTTGTCTGCAGCCGAGCTTCGCGGAGCGTCGCTCCGACAGTACCTGAAGACGCTCGACATGCTGGGGATACCCGGGGAGGTCACACTCGCGTGGGTGGCTCAGCTGCCAGTGTAGCGGGGCGAGGGCGGACGGTGGAGGTGGATTTCGCCCTGATCGGACACCCGGAGAGCTGGAGGGCGGCGGCGGACGTGCTCGCGGTCCTGCGCGGGCCGCAGCATACGCCTCTGCCCGACGACGAGATCAAGGACATCCTTCCCTGGATTCCGCCCCGAGCCGTCTGCCATGTCGACGCCGGATCGGTTACGGGCGCGAAGGCCCGCGGCCTCTACATCGACTCCTTCATTCCTCCCGACCGTCTGGAATCGGGCTACGTGCACGAAAACATCGCCCGCGTTCGAGAGGCGGCGGCCTGGGCGATCAGGGCCGGCGCGAAGATCGTGAGTCTCGGCGGATTCAGCTCCATCCTGATCGAGGGCAACTTCGACCACCTTCCGGCACGACACGATACGGTCTTCACGACCGGCAATACGTTGACGGTTGGTTTCATCGTTCAGGGCATCAAGAAGATGTGCGCGCTCGAGGGTCTGGACATCTCGAGATCGACGCTGCTCATCGTCGGAGCCACCGGAGACGTGGGTTCCGGCTGCGCCCGCTGTTTGGCGCCCATGCTGAGCCGCGTGCTGCTCAGCGCACGCAACGTCGAGAGACTACGCAGGCTCGCCGCGGAGCTGCACGCCGATGGAGTCGAGGTGGAGATTGCGACCGATCTCCGGCAATTCTCCGCAGAGGCCGACGTCGTGATCTGCGCGGCGAGTCTGGCGTCCCCTTCGCTTCGGTTGGGCCGGATCGCGTCTCACGCCGTCGTTTGCGATGCGGGCTACCCGAAGAACCTGTCTCCGAGGACGGAGATGCCTGGCGCCAGCGTCTTCTTTGGCGGTCTGGGGCAGGTCACGGGCGGACTACGATTCGTCCCGGACTTCCGGGGAATCCTGAATCGGCATCCGTTCCCCGATGTGGTCCATGGATGTCTGCTCGAAGGCATGGCTCTCGCCCTGGAGCAACGGTTCGAGCCTTTCTCCCAGGGAAGAGGGTCCATCACTCCGGAGCGCGTGGAGGAGATCGAGACGATTGCGGCACGCCATGGAATCCATCTGGCACCGCTCTACAACGCCGATGGACCAGTGGAGGACGGACGTCATTGCCGGACGGAATGGTCGAGAGGATGAGCCGTTACCGCGGCGCCGAGAACGCAATACGCAGGGAGAGAGGAAACGGGTTGGGCGTGGGGACGGGCAGCGTCACCATCAGCCCTTCGGGCGTCTGCTCCTAGCGGATCGCCTCCTCGCGGCCGAGCAGGTCCACCTTGGCCACCGCCGAATCCTCGCGTCCTCCCGGCCGCGCCAGGGATCGGACCACGATCCGCCCGGACTCCGGCCACGCCAGCGCCGTCGCGTAGAG
Organism: Acidobacteriota bacterium; assembly: GCA_003222295.1. Lineage (GTDB taxonomy): Bacteria > Acidobacteriota > Vicinamibacteria > Fen-336 > Fen-336 > AA29. Next base: position 4,742 of record QHVP01000398.1, read on the forward strand.
GGTGTCCCCCCTGGCCGTGAAGCGGAGGTCCTCGGCCGTGAACGGCTTTCTCTTGGTGTCGGCGAACGGTCCCGCGACCACGTCCGTCGGGCCTTCGCCGAAGACCCGCCAGGGCCGCGTGCCGTAGATGGCCTCCCCGTTGGCCGAGAGCCAGCGGCCGATATCGCGCAGGATTGCCGCGTCCGCTTCGGGGATCGTGCCATCGGGCCGCGGGCCGATGTTGAGGAGGAGCGCGCCGTTCTTGCTGACGATGTCGACGAGGTCCTCGACGATGCTGGCCGCCGTCTTGTACTCCTGGTGCGTGGTGTAGCCCCACGAGTTCTTGGCCACGGCGGTGTCGGTCTGCCAGAAGTGCGGGCGAATCGCCGCCAGCTGCCCCCGCTCGATGTCGAGGACGCCGGCGGCGTCCGGGAACGACTCGCCCCCGTGCTTCTTGTAGTTGATGGCCACGCCCTCGTTCCAAGAAGTCCCGCGGTTGTAATAGAAGGCCGCGAACTTCTTGAGGTGGGCCTGGAAGGCGGGCTGCGCGATCCACCAGTCGAACCAGACGAGCTGGGGACGATGACGGTCCACCAGGTCGCAGGTGCGGAGCAGCCAGTCGTCGAGGTAGTCCTGGTCCGGGGGCGCGGCCTGGCTCTCCGCCGCCTTCTGGTCGCGCGCGGGGCCGTAGAGTCCCGCATAGCGCGGATCGCGCACGTCGGAATCGAAGGTCATTCCCTGGTCGAAGAACCACCAGTGCTCGGCGCGATGCGAGGAGGCGCCGAAGACCAGACCGGCCTCGCGGACGGCCTCGGCGAGCAGGCCGATGGTGTCGCGCCGGGGCCCCATCCGGGCCGCGGACCACTCCGTGAAGGGATAGGCGTACATCGGGAAGCCGTCGTGATGCTCGGCGACCGGCACGACGAACCTCGCCCCCGCCTCCTTGAACAGCGACGCCCACTGGCGCGCGTCATAACGCTCGGCCCTGAAGAGCGGGATGAAGTCCTTGTAGCCGAAGCGCGCTTGCGGTCCGTAGGTGGCGACGTGATGTTTGAACTCGTCGGTCCCGGCCTTGTACATGTTCCGCGGATACCACTCGTTGCCGAAGGCGGGCACGGAGTAGACGCCCCAATGAATGAAGATCCCGAACTTTCCGTCCACGTACCACTGGGGGACCTTGAAGCCTTCCAGCGATTCCCAGGACGGCGTGAACGGACCTCGGCGGGCGACGGTGTCGATCTCGGCCAGCCGCGCCGCCTGTGCCCCGCCCCCACTGGCCGGGGCGAGGAGGCGCGCGAGCACTTGCCGGGGCAGGAGGCCGGCGCCCGCGGCGGATAGAAAGGTCCGGCGACTCCAATCGCTCGACATGGTGGACTCCAGGGAGATGGGCATTGTATCCGGGCGTTTCGTCTAGGATCCTCGCGTGACGTCGATCCCCGTCGTGGACTGGGCCGTCATCGCCGCCTATTTCGCGGGCATGGCCGGGATCGCCTGGTTCGTCCGCCGGCGGGCCCAGACCACCGAGGGCTACTTCCTCGGCAGCCGTGCCATGCCGGGCTGGGCCGTCGGCTTCTCGATCGCGGGCACCGCCATCAGCTCGATCACGTTCATGGCCCTGCCCGCCGACGCCTACAAGACGGCCTGGCTGCGCATGCTCCCGAACTTCGTGCTCCCGCTGGGCGTGCTGGCGGGATCGCTCTTCTTCCTCCGGATCTACCGCGACGGCCGGACCACCACCGCCTTCGAGTTCCTGGAGGCGCGCTTCGGCCCGTCGACGCGGCTCTACGGGGCCTTCACCTTCGTGGTCGGCCAGCTCCTCCGCATCAGCCTGATCTTGTTCCTGCTGGGACAGCTCACCCACGAGCTGACCGGGCTGAGCCCCGAGGCGAGCATCCTGGTCGCCGGCCTGTTCGTGGGCGGCTACACCGCGGTGGGAGGGATCGAGGCGGTGGTGTGGACCGACGTGGCGGAGACCGTGATCCTGACCGTGGGCGGCGTGGCCTGTCTGGCCGTCGTCCTCTGGAAGGTGCCCGGCGGCCTGAGCGAGATCGTGGCCACGGCCTGGGCCCACGGCAAGCTGTCCTTCTCGGATCTGGGGCCCGACGGCGCGCTGCATCCGACGACCATGCGGCTCACGCTCACCGAGAAGAGCGTGAGCATGATGCTGCTGGTGGGGCTCGGCCACTGGCTGACCGAGTACGCATGCAACCAGAACATGGTCCAGAAGTACTGCGCCTCCGCGAGCACGCGGGAGGCGCGGCGCGCCCTCTGGATCGGCTGCGCGTGGATGCTCCCGCTGTGGATCTCGTTCCAGTTCCTGGGCACGGCGCTCTGGGTCTTCTTCCAGCGCCATCCGACGCCGACGTCCACGGGAATCCTGGCCGGCACGGTGACCGCGGAGCGCATCGTGCCGCATTTCGTGGTGACGCAGCTGCCGGCCGGGTTCAAGGGGCTCGTGGTGGCGGGGGTCCTGGCCGCGGCGATGTCCACCCTGAACTCCGCCCTCAACGCGATCGCCACGGTAGGCGTGGTGGACGTGTACCGGCGCCACGTCTCGCAGCGGCGCGACGACCGGCATTACCTGCTCGTGGCCCGGTCCCTGTCCTGGCTCGCCACCGTCGCGATGGTCGCCGGTGCCCTGCTGCTCCTGGAGGCGCGGACCAAGACGCTCGAGGACGCGGCCATCCGCCTCATCGCCCTGACGTCGGGCGGGCTCCTGGGACTCTACCTCCTCGGGTTCCTCACCAGGCGCGGCGACGGGAGGAGCGCGGCGCTCGCCATCGGGGCGACGCTCGTCCTGTCTCTCTACCGCGCCGTCTCTCCAGCGCCGTGGTTCCCCGATGTCCTGCGCGTGGCCCCGCTCGACGCCGTGCACGGGTACTACACGGCGCTGCTCGCGCACGCGGTGATGTTCGGCGTGGGCTGGATGGCGGGCGCGCTCCTGCCGCGGAGGCGGACGCTGGAGGCCGCGACGGAGGCGATCGGCGCCTAGCACAGGTGCTGAAAAGCCCTGGCTGAAGACATGATCTTCATTTGCCCGCGCGAGACACGCGCCCCGGAGGAGCACCGACCTTCACGCGCACCGTTCGGCCAACCTCGGGACTACTCGTTCCGGGACGAGTCGCTTCAACCACTACTTGAGGTATTGCGCGCGCCGAGCCAGGACCACGCGCGCGACCTCCAGATGGATCGGGTCGTCGATGTGCAGGGAGCTCTCCGCGGAGAGGGGCAGGCCGCGCACGTCCGCGCCCAGGCCGAAGTCGCGCCCGCTCCACTCCTCGAGCAGCCGCCGGCGGCGAACGAAGATGGCGCCGTCGAAGACGTAGGCCGGGGGCAGGTCCTGGCGCTGGAGGTAGCTCTCGCTCGTCTCCGCGGAGAACGGCCGCACCCGGTCACCCTCGAGACGTTTCGCCCAGTAGGGATGCTCGTGCTCGACCTTGAGGACCGTGGCCACGGAGTCCGCGCCGGACTCCTCGAGCTTCGCCACCGCCGCATCCAGGTCCGCACCCCGAAGTCCGGGCGAGGTGGCCTGCATCGACACGACCACGTCCGCGCGGAAGCCCAGGCCGTCCATGGCCGCGAGGGCGTGCTGGACGACGGGGATGAGGCTCACGGTGTCGGTGGCCAGCTCCATCGGCCGCACGAACGGCACCTCCGCGCCCCATTTGCGCGCGGTCTCCGCGATCTCCTCGTCTTCGGTCGAGACGATGACCCGGTCGAGCCGCTTCGCCTCGCGTGCCGCCGCGATGGCCCAGGCGATCAGCGGACGCCCCGCGACGTCGACGAGGTTCTTGCGCGGGATCGACTTGGATCCGCCGCGGGCCGGGATGACGGCGAGTACGTTCATGAGACCTCTCTCGTGTGCGGGACCACCGGGCGTGGATTGTAGCCGGGCCCGTGCGCTAGGCTCGCATGATCACGAAGGAGTACGCATGCGCCTCTGCCGGCACGCGTCGGGTCTTTCTTTGCTCGCCCTCGCCCTCGCGTGGGCCGCTCCCTCTCCCGCGGTGCCCGCGGAAGAAGTGTCTCCGGGCGTCCAGATCGTGAAGGGTGCGGCCATCGCCGACAAGATCGAGCGCGCGGCGCCGTCCCCCGGTGGCCGCGGTGGCGTGATCGCGGAGGACGAGGGCTGGCGCGTGCATGCCACGGAGCGCGACGCGCCCGGCCTGGCCGAGCGGC
>QHVP01000400.1 GCA_003222295.1 Acidobacteriota bacterium
CCAGGCCGAACCACCCGGGAAGGCCGTGCCGGCTCTGCGTCCAGCTGAAGACCCAGGGGATGGCGCGCAGGTCCTCGATGCGCTCGCCGTCCCGGCGCCTGGCCGGCCGCGAGCCGATGCGGAGGTCGGCCACCTGTTCGATCGGCGTGGCCTGGCGGAAGTAGGATAGGAAGCCGGCCTCCTCGTAGACGAGCGCGCGATAGGCGCGCAGGCCGGCCTCCGAGAGCGAGTCCATCATCGTCACCCACTGCGGGGCGGGCACGGGAGGGGCGGTGTCGCGCAGCCCGGCGCGCAGGACGGCGTTGAGGGTCTGCTCCAGGTGGCGATGCGCGATCCCGGTATGCCCGTAGCGCGCGAACGCCACCTCGCCCTGCTCGGTGATCCGTATTCCAGCCTCCACGCTGCCCCGGGGCTGGCCCAGGATCGCGCGGTTGGTCGGCCCGCCGCCCCGGCCGACCGCGCCCCCGCGCCCATGGAAGAGCAGCAGGCGGACGCCTTCCGCGCGGCAGACGTCGGCCAGCTCGCGCTGCGCGCGATAGAGCTCCCAGTTCGACGTGACGAACCCGCCGTCCTTGTTGCTGTCGGAATAGCCGAGCATCACCTGTTGCAGGCCGCCCCAGGCCTTCAAGTGGCGGCGATAGACCGGAAGCGAGAACAGCTCGGTGAGGATGGCGCCGCAGCCGCGCAGGTCTTCGATCGTCTCGAAGAGAGGGACCACTTGCAGGCCGCTCACCGGCGGGTCGGACTCCGGAGCGAAGATGCCGGCCTCCTTGGCGAAAAAGAGCGGGGCCAGGATGTCGCTGACCCCCGCCGTCATGGAGACGATGTAGACGTTGCAGGCGTCGTGGCCCAGCTCCTCCTGCATCCGCCGCGTCGTCTGGAAGAGGGCCAGCACCTCGGCCGTGCTCTCCGACCAGGCGCGGTGGGGATGGGCGAGCGGGCGCGGGTTCTTGAGCTCGCGCACGAGGACCGCCGTGCGCTCCGGCTCCGAGAGCGACAGGTAGTCGTGCTCGACGCCCGCCGCCCGCAGCAGCTCGGCCAGGGCCTCCGCGTTGACGCGACTGTGCTGGCGCAGGTCGAGGCGGGCGAGCTGGAAGCCGAAGGCCTCCGCGCGCCGTTCGCTGTCGCGCAGCAGGCCGCGGGCGAGACGGTTTGCGCCCTGCGCGCGCAGGCTGTCCGCCATGAGACGCAGGTCGTCGCGCAGCTCGCTGGCCCGGCGGTAGGCGGCGCGCACGTCGTTGGGGCGCGGCGGCTCCGTCATGCGCGACCACAGGCGCTGGGTGCGCGTGACCGCGTGCTCCTCGGCGGACCCGATGGCCCCGCGGGCCAGCACTTCCGCGCGCCGGCCGGCGTTGAGCCGCCGCGCCGCCTGCACCCGCGCGCGCATGAAGGACACCTTGCGCCGGTAGGGCTCGGAGGCGAACTGCGCGCCCGCGGAGGCCGCGATGTCGGGCAGGTCGGCCGCGTCGCGGCGCAGGCTGTCGCGGAGGCCGAGGGTGAGGACGGCTTCGTCCTCGGCCACGCTGAGGTGGCGCTGGAGCCGCTCCAGGTCGTCCTCGTAAAGACCCAGCGCGGTCTCGCGATGAACCAGGAGCGTGTACTCGGTGACGGCCGCGGTCACGTGCGGGTTGCCGTCACGGTCGCCCCCCATCCAGGAGCCGAAGCGGAGGAAAGCGGGCACGTCGAAGGGCTGCCCCGGGTAGGAGCGCTCGAGCGCGCGCTCGAGGTCCGCGTAGATGCGCGGCACCACCTCCCAGAGGGAGTGCTCGAAATAATAGAGGCCGTTGTTGACCTCGTCGAACACGGCGGGCGCGCGGCGGTGGACCTCCTCGCTCAGCCAGAGGGCGGTGATCTCCTCCCGGATGCGGTCCTGCACCTCCGTCCGCTGGCTGGGGGTCAGGCGCGCGTCCTCCAGGGTCTCGGTGAAGCGGGCCAGGCGCCGGAGCTTGTCCAGGACGGTGCGCCGCCGCGCCTCCGTCGGATGCGCGGTGAACACGGGCTCCACGAGCAGGCCGCGCAGCCGGGTGCGCAGGACCTCCGCCGGCACCTTCGCCTCCGCGGCCAGGGCCACCGCCTCCGCGATCGACTCCTTGTAGGCCCCGACGGAGGCTTCCACCTGCCGCTCGCGCTGGCGCAGGACGCGCAGCCGGTGGTGCTCCTCCGCCATGTTCACGAGGTGGAAGTAGGCGGTGAACGCGCGGACGACGAGACGGGCCTCGTCGAGGCTCAGCCCTTCCGTGCGTTGGAGAAGGGCCTGGCCTTCCGGCCCGAAGTCGCGAGGCCATCCGCCCTGCGCGCGTAGCGCCTTGGTCTTGGCCCGATACTCCTCGACGAGGGCGAAGCCGGATTCGCCCTCCTGCTCGCGCAGGACCTCGCCGAGCATGCGTCCGAGCGCGTCCACGTCGCGGCCGAGAGAGTCCTCATCGTGATCGCGCGGGCGGGCCGGCGGTTCCACGACGTCGATTGTATGCCGCCTTCTATTGACGCCCCGGGGCGGTACATCTACGCTGACCTCGCTTGGCTCCTCGCGCCTCTGGCGGCCACCACCGTGGGCAAGTGGCTGCGGCGACACGCCCCGCCCCTGCCCGGCGCACCTCGCCCGGTGCGTCGCGTTCCTCTGCCGCCGGCCGGGAGCCCTTCTGGGCTTCCTACGACGACGAGCGTCTGCTCGACGTCCGCATGTGCGACCTGGGGGTGACCCTCGAGGACGGCCCGCTCGAGCCTCGCTTGGACCAGTTGCGGGCGGAGCTGGCCGGCCGCGGCCTGGAGTTCCGGCCGCACTTCTGGCTGTCCGAGGAATGGTTCTGCCCGGACGGCGTCCCCGGAGTCGCGATCCCCTTCTACCTCGCGCATCCGCGCCTGGCGCGCCTGGAAGAGAAGCAGACCCTCGAGGTCGAAGGGGGCACGCCCGAGTGGTTCCTCAAGATCCTGCGCCACGAGGCGGGCCACGCCATCGAGAACGCGTTCCACCTGCGCCAGCGCCGCCGCCGCCAGTCCCTCTTCGGCCGCAGCTCGGTGCCCTACCCGAGGTTCTACCTGCCCCGGCCCTACAGCCGCAGCTTCGTGGTCCACCTCGACGGGTACTACGCGCAGAGCCACCCGGACGAGGACTTCGCGGAGACGTTCGCGGTCTGGCTCACGCCCGGATACCCGTGGCCGGAGCGCTACGCGGGCTGGCCCGCCCTGCGCAAGCTCGAATACGTGGACGCGCTCATGCGCGAGCTGGCCGGAGTCACGCCCCCGGTGCAGACGCGGCGGACGGTGGACCCCCTCTCACGGATCCCCAAGACGCTGCGCGCGCACTATCGCGAGAAGCGGCGGCTCTATGGGCTCGACCGCCGGAAGGCCTACGACGAAGACCTGCTGCGCCTCTTCACCGCGCCCCCCGGCGATCGCGACCGGCCCAGCGCGGCCGCCTTCCTCTCGCGCAATCGCCCCGAGCTGCGCCGCCGCGTGGCGCGCGCGACCGGGGAATACCAGTACACGATCGACCGCCTGCTCCGGAGCATCATCGTCCGCTGCCGCCAGCTCGGCCTCCGCCTCTCCCGCTCGGAGGAGGAGACGCGCCTCGACTTCGCGCTCAAGCTCACCTTCTACACGATGGAGCTCCTGGCCACCGGCCGCCACCGGGTGCCCCTGTGAGCCGGAAGAAGAAGCCGCCGGCCAAGAAGCTGCGCGTGCTCGCCCTGGTCCATCCCGACCTCGTGCCGCCCGCCACCGCCGATCCGGAGGAGCTTCCGGGCAAGCCCTGGAAGACGGAATACGACGTGGTGCGCACGCTGGAAGCGCTGGGCCACGAGGTGCAGATCCTCGGGGTGGGGGACGAGCTGGGAGGAATCCGGAACGCGCTCTTCGATTTCAAGCCCCACATCACCTTCAACCTGCTCGAGGGCTTCGACGACATCGTGACCTTCGACCACAACGTCGTGGCCTACCTCGAGCTGCTCAAGATGCCGTACACGGGGTGCAACTCGCGCGGCCTGCTCCTCTCGCGCGACAAGTCGCTGGCCAAGCAGCTCCTCAGCTACCACCGCGTGCCCGGCCCCGACTTCGCGATCTTCCCTCGCGGGCGCAAGGTCCGGCATCCCAAACGCCTGGCTTTCCCCCTGATCGTGAAGTCGCTGACCATGGACGCTTCCATCGGCATCTCCCAGGCCTCCGTCGTCGACGACGAGGAGCACCTCAAGGAGCGGGTCCGCTTCATCCACGAGAGCGTGGGCACGGACGCCCTGGTCGAGCGCTACATCGAGGGGCGCGAGCTCTACATCGGAGTGATCGGCAACCAGCAGCTGGCCACGCTGCCCGTCTGGGAGCTGCTCTTCAACAACATGCCCGAGGAGTCGCGGAAGATCGCGACGGAACGGCTCAAGTTCAGCCTGACCTATCAGAAGAAGCGCGGGATCGTGAGCGAGGAGGCCGAGGACCTTCCGGAGGGAGCGGCCGAGCGCATCCGCGACATCGCCAAGCGCGTCTACCGCACGCTCAAGCTCTCCGGGTTCGCGCGCATCGACCTTCGCCTCAGCGAAGAGGGCCGCGTGTGGGTGATCGAGGCCAACCCCAACCCGCAGCTCAGCCGCGACGAGGACTTCGCCCAGTCCGCGCGCAAGGCGGGACTCGACTACGGCGACCTCATCCAGCGCATCGTCAACCTCGGGATCCGCTGGCAGCCGGCGCAGCCAGGCTAGCGACCGATG
>QHVP01000399.1 GCA_003222295.1 Acidobacteriota bacterium
GGGGACGGCCGGCGCTTCGTGGTCAGCGTCACCTCCGCCGAGGACTACGCCTCCCCGATCACGCTCGTGCTCGACTGGCCGGCCGCGCTGAAGCGCTGATCGTCGCGGTCGTGTAAAATGGCATCCCGGCCCGACACCCGGGTCGCCATGTCTCGTCAAGCTCCCGCCCAACCCGCCCCGCCCGTGAGCAGCCGCGGCCATCGGGCCATCCTGGCTCTCGAGGACGGCGTCGTCTTCGAAGGGCGGTCCTTCGGGCGCGCGGGCGAGACCACGGGCGAGGTCGTCTTCAACACCGCCCTCGCCGGCTACCAGGAGGTCCTGACCGACCCGAGCTACGCCGGACAGATCGTCACCATGACCTACCCGCACATCGGGAACTACGGCGTGAACCGGGAGGACGTGGAGTCCGTGCGGCCGCAGGTGGCGGGGTTCATCGTGCGCGAGGATCAGTACCTCGACGAGAACGGAATCGTCGGCATCAGCGAGATCGACACGCGCATGCTCACCCGCCACCTCCGAACGCATGGCGCGAAGCGCGGCGTGATCTCGACCCTGAGCGAGGAGCGCGACGAGCTGGTCGGCCGCGCGCGCGGATCACGGTCGATGATCGGTCTCGACCTCGCGCGCGAGGTCACCTGCGACAAGCCCTACCGCGTCGAGGAGCCGATCGCGTCCGTGCTCCAGGGGGCCATCCCGGAGGGCGGGCACTACAAGGTCGTGGCCTACGACTTCGGCATGAAGCGCAACATCGTGCGCATGCTGGCCGCCTCCGGCTGCGACGTGACGGTCGTCCCGGCCACGACTTCGGGCGAGGACGCGCTGGCCACGAAGCCGGACGGAGTCTTCCTCTCCAACGGTCCCGGCGACCCCGAGCCCTGCACCTACGCCATCGAGTCCTCGCGGCGGATCATGAAGGCCGGGGTGCCCATCTTCGGCATCTGCCTGGGTCACCAGATCCTCGGCCTCGCCTGCGGCGCGAAGACCTTCAAGCTCAAGTTCGGCCATCGCGGTGCGAATCACCCGGTGAAGAACCTGAAGACGGGGCACGTCGAGGTCACCTCGCAGAACCACGGTCTCTCCGTGGACCCCGAGGCCTTCGCGCGCCGCCCGGAGCTGCTCCTGACCCACACCAACCTCAACGACGGCACGGTCGAGGGCTTCCGCCACCGCGACCTGCCCGTCGTGTCCGTGCAGTACCACCCCGAAGCGAGCCCGGGACCCCACGACAGCCATTACCTCTTCGGCGAGTTCGTCGACATGATGGCGGCGCGAAGAAAGACACGGTGATGCGGAGGCAGCCACAGGGTGGCAAGCAGCGAGGCGCCGATTCACTCGGCGCCGAGCGTGAGGGGGGGTAGGCGAAGCCGCAGGGGGGTGCGTGCGTGGTGGCTACCCCCCTGAATTACTGACTATGCCGAAAGACCCTTCCATCCGCTCCGTCCTCGTCATCGGCTCGGGCCCGATCGTCATCGGCCAGGCCTGCGAGTTCGACTACTCCGGCACCCAGGCCATCAAGGTCCTCCGCAAGGAGGGCATCCGCGTCTCGCTCGTGAACTCGAACCCGGCCACCATCATGACCGACCCNNGAGATCCTCGAGCTGATCCTGGAGCGTGAGCGGCCGGATGCGGTGCTGCCGACGGTGGGCGGCCAGACCGCGCTGAACCGCGCGGTCGAGCTCTCGCGGCGCAGCGTGCTCGACCGCCTGGGCATCCGCCTCATCGGAGCCAGCCGCCGCGCGGTCGAGGTGGGCGAGAACCGGCAGCTCTTCAAGGAGGCCATGGGCCGCATCGGCCTCGAGGTGCCCAGGAGCGGGTTCGCCCACACACTGGCCGAGGCGCGCGCGGTCACCAAGCTCACGGGCCTGCCCGCGGTCATCCGTCCCTCCTTCACGCTGGGCGGCACCGGTGGCGGCATCGCCTACAACATGGAGGAGTTCGAGGAAGTGGTGGAGCGCGGCCTCGACCTCAGCCCCACGCACCAGATCCTCATCGAGGAGTCGGTCATCGGGTGGAAGGAATACGAGCTGGAGGTGATGCGCGACCACGCGGACAACTTCGTCGTGATCTGCTCCATCGAGAACTT
>QHVP01000401.1 GCA_003222295.1 Acidobacteriota bacterium
CATGGCCTTGCACGACCTGGCCGGGCAGCGCCTGCAGGCGCCCCTGTTCGAGCTGCTGGGCCTGGATCCCTCCGACACGCCGCAGACCTCGTTCACCATCGGCATGGATACGCCCGACGTCGTGGTGGAGAAGGTGCGCCAGGCCGCGGACTATCCGATCCTGAAGGTGAAGATGGGCTCCGACGACGATCGCGCCGTCCTGGAAGCGGTGCGCGACACGACCGATCGTACGCTGCGCGTGGACGCCAACGAGGGATGGACGCCGGCGGGCGCCCTGGAGCGGCTGGAATGGCTCGCCCGCCTCGGCGTCGAGTTCGTGGAGCAGCCGCTGCCCGCGGCCATGATCGCGGAGACGCGCGAGCTGCGCCGCCACAGCCCGCTGCCTCTCTACGCGGACGAGAGCGTGCACCGGGCGGCGGACATCCCCGCCCTCGCCGGAGCCTTCGACGGCATCAACATCAAGCTCATGAAGTGCGGCGGCATCGCGGAGGCCTTGCGCATGATCGCGGTGGCCCGGGCCCACGGCCTGAAGATCATGCTCGGCTGCATGATCGAGTCCTCGGTGGCGATCACCGCCGCCGCCCACCTCTCGCCGCTGGTGGACACGGCCGACCTCGACGGCAACCTGCTGCTGGAATCCGATCCCTACGTGGGGGCCACGGTCGTGGCGGGGCGGATCGTGTTGCCGGAAGGGCCGGGGCTGGGAGTGCGGGCGCGAGCCTGAAACCCGTCTTCGGGTCCGGCGTTCGGTTGTTCCTGGTGGGCTGGCTTACTTAGTCAGGGGGGGCACTCACACCACATCGCGGTGGGTGTTCGCGACCCCCCCTGAAACCCCCCTCGCACGTCGCCGCTGCTGCGCAGCGCCGCCGTGCTCTGCGGTCGGCTTGCCCGTCTCCGTGCCCGTCTCCGTCCCCGTCCGTTTAGCCGATCTGGCCTATTCGTATCGAAGGGCTTCGATGGGGTCCAGCTCCGCCGCCTTCCGTGCCGGATAGAACCCGAAGAACACCCCCACCGCGCCCGCGAACGCGAAGGCGACGATGATCGACGTCGGCGTGATCACCGTCGGCCAGCCCAGGCCGGTGGTCAGCAGGCGGGACACGGACATTCCCAAAAGGACTCCCACCGCGCCGCCCACGATGGAGAGGCTGACCGCTTCGGCCAGGAACTGCCGGAGGATGTCGCGCGTGCGCGCGCCCACGGCCATGCGCAGGCCGATCTCGCGCGTCCGCTCCGTGACCGACACGAGCATGATGTTCATGATGCCGATGCCGCCGACGAGCAGGCTCACCGAGGCCACGCTCATGAGCAGCATGGTCATGGTGTTCGCCATCTCCGTGCGCGTGGCCGCCATCTCCGCCACCGTGCGCACGGTGAAGTCGTCGTCGTTTGGATCCTGGATCTTGTGCCGCTGGCGCATCAGCTTCGTGATCTCCACCGCCGCCGGCTCGACGGCATCGCTGGAGGTCGCGGAGAGCACGATCTGCTGGATGAAGGTGATCCCCAGCAGCTTCTTCTGCACGGTCGTGTAGGGCGCGATGATGATGTCGTCCTGGTCCTGGCCCCACTGGTTCTGCCCCTTGGAGGTCAGCACGCCGACCACGCGGAAGGGCAGGTTCCTGACGCGGATGATCTGGCCCACGGGGTCGGAATCGGGGAAGAGCGTCTTGGCCACCGTCGGTCCGAGGAGGGCCACCTTCTCCGCGACGAGGACGTCGCGGGCGGTGAAGTCGGCGCCGGAGGCGAGGGGCCAGTTGCGGATGACGATGTAGTCCTCGTTGCCACCCTCGACGGACGTGTTCCAGTTCTGGTTGCCGGCCACGACCTGCGCGCGGCCGCGGGCCATGGGGCTCACGCGGGCGATGGTGGGCACGTCGCGCGCGATGGCCTGGGCGTCCTCGAGGGTCAGGGTGGTCGTGCTGCCCGCTCCCCCGCGCGCCATCCCGGGGCCGCGACCGAAGCTGCCCGCGGAGACGTAGATGACGTTGGTGCCCTGCTGCTGGATCTGGTCGTCGATGGCGGCGCGCGCCCCGGAGCCGAGCGCGATCATCGCGATCACGCTGGCCACCCCGATGATGACGCCGAGCATGGTGAGCCCGGAGCGCACGGCGTTGCGCCGGATGGCGACCAGGGCAATGCGCAAGACGTTCCGGATCTTCATGTGACCGCCTCCTCCTCCGGAAGGGCCGCTCGCTCCTGGGCGGCGTCGCGGCGGCTCTGGACCAGGCGGTCGGAGACGACGCGCCCGTCGCGGAAGGTGACTTCGCGGTGCGCGTACTCGGCGATGTCGTGCTCGTGGGTGATGAGGATGATGGTGATGCCCTTCTCGCGGTTCAGCCGCTGCAGGACCTCCATGATCTCGATGCTGGTGCGCGTGTCGAGGTTCCCGGTGGGCTCGTCGGCGAGGAGGATCTCGGGATCGTTCACGAGCGCGCGCGCGATGGCCACGCGCTGCTGCTGGCCGCCCGAGAGCTGGCTCGGCGTGTGGTGCGCGCGCGGGCCCAGGCCGACGATGTCGAGCAGGCGCTGGGCCTTGGCATGCCGGTCCGCGGCGGAGGGCGCGTCGGGACTGTAGAGCATCGGCAGCTCCACGTTCTCGAGGGCGGTCGTGCGCGGCAGGAGGTTGAAGTTCTGGAACACGAAGCCGATCTTGCGGTTGCGCAGTTGGGCCCGGAGGTCGCGGTCGAAGCCGGAGACATCCTCGCCTTCGAGCAGGTAGCGCCCGGCGGTGGGGCGATCGAGAAGCCCCGTGATGTTCATGAACGTCGATTTGCCGCTGCCCGAAGCGCCGACCACCGCGAGGAAGGTGCCGCGCGCGAGGTCCAAGTTGACCCCGCGCAGCGCGTGCACGGTCACGTCGCCCACGACGTAGGACTTCTTGAGGTCCACCATCTGGACGAGCGGACGATCTTCGTCCACCGCCGTCAGCCCCGCGTGCGCCGCTGGGGCTGAGGCGCGAACGGGTTCGTGCCCGCGGACGCCCCCGGCCGCGGGCCGCCGGCGCGAGCGGCGCCGTCGCCCGTGCCGGTGATGATCGGCGCGCCCTCGTCGAGACCGCTCACGACCTCGACCCATTGGCCGTCGTTGATCCCCGTCCGGATCGGCTGCGCCTTCGGCTTGCCATCCGGACCCGGCACGAAGACCACCGCGGGTCGGCCGCCGCCGCCCGGACCGCCGGCGCCCGGGCCGCCGGGACCACGCCCTTCCCAGCCTGCCCCGCCCATGGCGCCGCGTCCCGCCCAGCGTCCGGCGCCGCCGGGACCGCCGCCAGCGCCGCCACCTCCGCGTGGGCCGCGTCCGCCGCCCGCGGCCGCCTCCGGTCCAGACGCCACCGCGGCCGCCGGCGAGCCGCCCGTCGCGGCCGCCCCGCCCGTCGCCATGGACGCGGGAGGCGCACCACTCGCGCCCGCGCCCGCCCGCCGTCCGCCACCAGGCTGCCATCCTTCCGGACGGAAGCGCAGTGCGGCCGCGGGCAGCCGCAGCACGTTGTCGCGGCGCTGCACGATCACCGAGACGGTCGCCGTCATGCCCGGCATGAGGCGGCCACCGGGGTTGTCGACGGCGATGAGGGTGTTGTAGGTGACGACGTTCTGGACGGTGATCGGCTGCAGGCGCACCTGCTCGACGCGGCCGGTGAAGGTCTCGTTGGGATAGGCGTCGACGTGGAACGTTACGTCCTCACCCGTGCGCACGCGCCCGACGTCCGCTTCGTCGATGGACGCGTTGACCTGCATGTGGCTGAGGTCGTTCGCGATCACGAACAGGACCGGGGCCTGGAGGGATGCGGCCACCGTCTGTCCGACGTCGACGTTGCGCGCCACCACCACGCCGTCGATGGGCGCGCGGATGACCGTGTGCGTGAGGTCCACCTGCGCCTGCTGGACGGAAGCGGCGGACTGCGACACCGCGGCCACCGCGCCCTGGAGCGCCGCCACTGCTCCGTCGTAGTTCGACTTCGCGGTCTCGAGGTCGGCCTCGGGCAGCAGTTGCTGCGCGGAGAGCTCCTTGGCGCGCTCGTACTTCTGCTTCGTGTCCGCCACCGTCGATTTCGCCTTCTCGACGTTGGCGCGAGCGGCGACGAGGTTGGCGCGGGCCTGGCTGAGCCGGGCGTCGAAAGTCGAGGTCTCCAGGCGGGCGACGACCTGGTCCTTCTTCACGCGGGAGTTGAAGTCCGCGCCCAGGCTGTCGACGGTGCCGGACACCTGCGAACCCACCTGGACGGTGGTGACGGCCTGCAAGGTCCCGGTGGCGCCCACCACGTCCACGATGTCGCCGCGGTCCACCGTGGTCGTCTGGTACTGGACCTCCTTGTCACGGCCCCGGAAGGCGAGCAGGGCCGCCCCCGCGGCCACGACCACGGCGAGCGCAATCCAGGTGCGGCGCGAGTTGAGGCGCATACAAGAGTTTAGATCGAATGTGAGGGGCCAACGTTGGCCGCATGTGCGTGAAAGGTTGTCACAAAGGAAAAGGGGGCCAGAGGCCCCCTCAACGACATCCTAACCGCGAGAAAGGCTACTGGTTGGTGGGATTGCCGCTCGTTCCGCCCGTGTTCGCACCGGACGTGGCCCCGGCGCTCCCGCCCGTGCCGGTGCGCGTGGCCGCCGAGGCGCCGACGGAGACCACCGCGTTTCCGCCGCCGCCGCCCACTCCGGCCTCCTGCACGCGATCGAAGTTCACGAGGCTCTTTCGGTAGTTGGCCACCGCCTGCAGCTCGGCCACCTGGGCCAGGGCCAGGTCACGCTGGGCCTGGGTGACGAGGAAGTTCGTGGACATGCCCGCCGCGAACTTCTTGGTCTCCGCATCGAGCCGTTGCTCCTGCAGCACCCGGGCCGCGCGGTTGGACTCGACCAGCTTGTAGTTGGTCTCCACGGCGCGGCCAGCCGCCCGCACCTCCTGTGTGATCTGCATCTCGAGGCGATGCACGCTCGCCCGCTGCTGGTCGCGCGCGATCCGCGCGCGGGCGGAGTTGGCCCCGGCCTGACGGTTGAGCACCGGGTAGGAGAGGTTCGCGGTCACGCTCCAGGTAGGGAAGTTGCGGCCGAAGACGTCGCTGACGGCGTCTCCGTATCCGCCCGGCACCGTGCTGATGATCGGGCCCCCCAACCCCTGGCGCTGGATGAGGGTCCCGCCGATGCCGGACGTCCCATAGGCGGCGGCCAGGTTGAGCTGGGGAAGAAGCTGGTTGCGCGCGTAGGTCACACCGTACTCGGTGCTCTCCAGGCCTTTGCGGGCGGTCTGGATGTCCGTGCGCTTCTGGGTCGCGGTCTGGATCGCCGCTGCCACGTCCACCGTCACAGGCTCCGCCGTGGGACGGTCGGTGGGAACGATGCGGGTGTCCCAGCTTGCCGGCTCGTTGCTGGTGAACATAGCGCGCTTGAGCGTGTCCTCTGCGTCCGAGACGGCAGCCTCGGCCGCGATGACGCCGGCCTCACGGCTGGCCACCTCCGACTGGGCGGCCACGACGTCCAGGGGAGCCATGGTCCCGACGCGGACCTTGATGCGGTTCTCCCCGAGGAGCTGCTGGGCGAGGCCGAGGCTGCTGCGTTGCGCCTCCAGGTTGTCGAGCGCGTAGATGAGGTCGTAGTACGCGCTCTTGACGTTGGCGACCGTGTTCACCACCGACTGCCGGAACTGGACGTCCGAGATCTCCTGGTTCTTCTTGGCCACCTTGATCTGGTAGCGCGTAGAGTCGATCGAGAAGTTGCGCAGCAGGGGCTGGCTCAGGCTCAGGTTGAAGTTCGACGCGAATGACGGGTTGAACGCGCTGAAGACCGAGTTCGTGGTCTGGCGGTTGTTGTTGAAGTCGGCCTCGAAGGTTCCGCCCGTGGGCAGGCTCTGGAAGGCCCCGAAGTTGTAGGTGAGGGTCCGGGTCTGGGGGGCGGCGGCGCCCGCGAAGGCGTTGGAAGCCGGCTGCGTGTTCGAGCGCTGCCCCAGCGTGGAGATGACGTAGGGCTCGTAGTAGCCCTTGAGCTGGCGGACGTTGTAGTCGCTCTCCTCCGGGTTGTACCTCTCCACCGCGATGTCCGCGTTGTTCTCGAGCGTTCGCTTGACCGCCTCGTCGAGCGACAACTCGAGCACGGGCCGGCCGTCCGGGGCGGGCGACGCGAGAGTGGGAGACGGGGCGGGGGCCTGGGCGAAAGCAGGTGCGGCCGAGACCAGGAGCAGGGCGAACGCGGCACGACTCACTCGGATCATTCTGACAAGACCTCCAACGGTGCTGGCGACGCTTTTCGTCCGGGCGGCAGGTGCGGCGGGCGCGATCGGACGATGGCGGACCACCTATTATAGCGCGGCCGGCCGTGGACGCTCGCGCAGCCGTCCTTCCCATGAAACGAGAATCGGGCCGGGAAAGATCCCGTTATTCGAGTCCAAAGATTTGAAAAGAAGTGACGGAAAGGCAAAAAGAAAGGGGACCTGCAGGTCCCCTTACCTCACGCACGAAGAGAAGCGCTCTAGAAGCGCACGCGCGCCGTGAACGCCGCCTGCCAGCGGGAGCGCAGGTCGTCGCGGTTGAACTTCAGGTAGGTGGGGCTGTTGATCGTCGCCAGGTTGTAGACGTACTTGCCCGAAGCGGAGTCGATGGAGACCCCGATGGGCGCGAGGTCGTTGAAGACGGGGAAGTCGATCAGGCCCCAGTCCTTGTTCAGGAGGTTCAGGAGGTTCAGGACGTCGGCCCGCAGCTCGATCTTGCGCGTGCCCGCGAAGGGGATGCCGAGGCTGGTCGAGAGGTCGAGCTGGTTGGTCCACGGCCCGCGCAGCGCGTTGCGCGGCACGACCTGCCCGCGGTACTTGCCCAGGCCGGGGGTGCCGTCGATGTAGGCATCGAGCTGGGCGAAGGTGCCGTTGGTGAGCAGGACCTGGTCGGCGCTGGAGGGGATGAACACGAGGTCGTTCCCCGTCTTGCTGTCACCGTTGATGTCGCTGAGGAACAGGAACGTGTAGGGCCGGCCGGACTGCCCGTTGTGGTAGGCGGCGGTCAGGTACGTAAGCTTCCTCGGCAGCTTCCACTCGTTCGCGAAGTTCGAGGCGGCCTGGTCGGATCCGCCGTCGTTGACGGACTTCGCGCGGCCGTAGAGATAGCTCGCGCTGAAGGCCAGCCCGTTCCGGAACGGCCGTTCGAGCTTGCCATTGACGGTCCAGGAGTTCCCCTTGGTGGTGTTGGTCAGGAAGATCACGTCGCTCAGGCTCGCCACCTTGCGGACCATGATGGGACGTCCGTCGCTCGCGCGCCGGTTGGCGGAGGGAACGAAGTTGAGATTCTTGTAGTCGATGTCCTCGAGCGTCTTGCCGTAGAGCCCTTCGACGGTCGCGATGATGCCGAGGAAGCCGAGGTCGCGGTCGTAGCCGAGGCTCGCGCGCAGGAGCTGCGGGTACTTGAAGTCCGGGTCGACGAGGTCGATCTCGTTCGTGAAGCTGCCCGCGGTCGCGCCCGTCACCGTGGCCGGCTGGTGGGCGGGGTCGGCCACGAACGGGCTCTTGTTGTTCACGTTGAAGGAGGCCCCGATGCGGGTGAAGTCGATGCCCGTGTTGCCGTACTGGTTCGAGATCCAGACGTAGGGCGGCCGGCCCGCGAAGATTCCCAGGCCGCCACGCACCTGCTGCTTCGCATTCCCGCCGAGGTCCCAGTTGAAGCCGGCGCGCGGAGACCACAGCGTCGAAGAGGGCGCGATGTCCGTCCGGAAGCCGAAGTTCGTGACCGCCGCCGGGTTCGCGTTCGGCGTGTCCGGGAAGGTGGGGATGTCGACGCGGAGGCCGTAGTTGAGCGTGAGGTTCGAGCCCACGCGCCACAGGTCACCGGCATAGAACCCGAACTGACGGACGCTGAACTTGGCCGCCTGCCGCGGATCGGAGGTGGCGGAGAAGCTGAAGTCGTAGGACTGGGCGAGGCCGGCCGCGAAGTTGTCCAGGCTGCTGAAGCGGTAGGCTCCGAAGTTGTCGCGGATGAAGAGGTTCTTGAACTTGAAGAACTCGTTGTGGGTGCCGACGGTGATGAGGTGCCTGCCCTTGTGCATCGTGAAGTCGTCGGTCAGCTCGACGACGTCCTGGTAGAGCTCGTTCGCGGTCGAGAACTCCTCCGTCCCGAAGCGGATCTGGCAGGTCGAGGATCCGCAGCCGCCACCCGTGAGGTCCACCAGCACCTGGGGGAACGCGGTCGGCCCGTTCCGGATGTCACGGATCTTCTGGTAGTTCACGCGCAGCTCGTTCACGGATGCTCCGAACGTGCTGTTGAGCTGGGCCACGGTCGAGTTGGTCCGGTTGTGGATCTGGTAGAACGTGTCCGGCGTCAGGAAGCGGCTGTTGGAGGGGAACCCGACGTCCGTCGTCGGCTTGGTGAAGTTGTTGCGGACGATCAGCCGATGGTTGTCGGAGAGGTTGAAATCCAGGCGAACGAAGACCTTGTTGCTGGGCGTCTCCCTCGTGAACTCACCGAGCGCGTTGCCGCCCAGCGACGGATCGTAGCCGTACTTCGTCTTGAGGATGCTGAGGGCGCGGTCGAGATCGGCCTGGGGGACGATGAACTTCTGCCCGGAGGAGCCGTCCGCCGACCAGCCCGCAGGAGTCTTGTTGCGCGTGAGGTCCACGTTCGCGAAGAAGAAGGCCTTGTTCTTCACGATGGGTCCGCCGAGGCTGGCCGTGAACTGCTTCTCGCTGAACGTCCCGAGGGGGCGGCTGGGCGACGCGACCACGCCCGTGGGGCCGAGCCGCTCGGTGCTGTCGCCCACGAGGCCCTGGCTGCGGAACTCGTACATCACGGTGCCGTGGTACGCGTTCGTCCCGCTGCGCGTGATGGCGTTGATGCCGCCGCCCGAGAAGCCGCCCTGGCGGACGTCGTAGGGCGCCACCACGAGCTGGACCTCCTGGATGGCGTCGAAGCTGACGGCCTGCGTGGCCGTGCCGCCGCCCGGGTTGCCCGAGTTGCCGGCGAGGGCGAAGAGGTCGTTGTTGTTGGCCCCGTCGATCTGGATGTTGTTGTAGCGCGAGCTGCGTCCGCCCACGGACAGGACGTCGGGACCGCTGCCGTCGCCGTTCCCCACGGGCGTGAAATGCGGGGAGAGGCGCGCGATGTCGGTGATTGCGCGCGACACCGAAGGCATGTTCTGGACGGCCTCCAGCGGAATGTTGACCGCGGGCCCGGTGGCAGACGGGTTGATGATCGATTGCGAAGAGGCCACCACCTCGACCGTTTCCGTGACCGATTCGAGCTTCATCTTCACGGGAACGGCCAGCTCCGACCCCAGGGCCACGTTGAGCCCGGAGTGCTTCTGGTCCTTGAATCCCGACATCTTGACGAGGATGGAGTAGGGTCCTCCCGCTCTCACGTTGAGGATGGAGAATCGCCCGTCCGTCCCCGAGACCGCGGAATAGCGCGTGCCCGTGGGCTCGTGCACGGCCTCCACGGTGGCGCCGGGCAGGACCCCCCCGCTTTCATCCGACACCACGCCCGAGATCGCTCCCGTTGTCACCGTCTGCGCGCCCGCTTGTGATGCCGGCCAGACCGCGAACGACGACAGCGCAACCAGCAACAGACCGCTCCTGACCAGACGATTCATCGCACCTCTCCAGGTTTGGAACGTGGGTCGACCGGCCGCGGGGGAGAGTCCGGTCGCGGTATCCGAAAGCGGCTGTACAAGGGGAGCACGAAAGGGAGTCCTCTAGCTGATGGAAAAGGGGCCGATTAGCCGGCCGGAGGCTACTACGTTCGGCAACCGAAATCCAACAGATAAAGCGAGACATAATCCCCGTTCGCCGTGAGGAGGGTTGTGATGAAGGTGCTCTTGGGGCATGACGCGATCCAGGCCCGCGTCCTCGAGATGGGCCGCGACATCGCCCGCGACTACGCGAGCCGCGAGCCCCATCTGGTCGGCGTGCTGAAGGGCGCCTGCACCTTCATGACCGACCTCTCGCGGGCGATCGACCTCTCGCTCACCCTCGACTACATCGCCGTCTCCTCCTACGGGGCGGCCACGAAGTCCTCCGGCGAGGTGAAGCTGGTCAAGGACCTCGATCAGGGGCTGGAGGGCCGCGACCTCCTGGTGGTGGAGGACATCGTCGACACCGGCCTGACCCTCAACTACCTCTTGAACGTCCTGCGCGCCCGCGGGCCGCGCACCTTGAAGGTCGCGGCCCTCCTTTCCAAGCCGTCCCGGCGGCTGGTCGAGATCCCCGTGGACTACGTGGGGTTCAGCATCGAGGACCACTTCGTCGTGGGCTACGGCCTCGACTACAACGAAAAGTACCGGAACCTGCGCGACATCGTCGTCTACGGAAGCTAAGGGCAAAGCCGACCGAGAGCACGGCGGCGCCGCGTAGCGGCGGCGACGCGCGAGGGGGGTTTCAGGGGGGGTCGCGAACACCCATCGGGATGAAGTGTGAGTGCCCCCCCTGACTTAGAAAGCTAGAAAGCTAAACTTGTGCCCATGCGCTACGTGATCGGGATCGACGCGGGCGGGACCAAGACCGTCGGTCTGCTCGCGGACGAGACCGGCCAGGTGCTGGCCGACGTGCGCGGGGGCGGCGCCAACCTGCAGACGCACGGCGAGCTCGAGGTCGAGAAGGTCTTCGACGACATCGTGGAGGCCCTGGCCCAGGGCCGCACGATCGCGGCGGTGGGGCTCGGCATCGCGGGCGTGGATCGCCCGCACGACGAGGCGGTCATCCGCGGGATCCTGCGCCGGCTGGGCCACCGCGAGAACGTGCGCGTCGTCAACGATGCCGCCATCGCGCTGCTCGCGGGAGCGCCGGAAGGGGTCGGGATCGTGGTCCTGGCCGGCACGGGGTCGATCGCATATGGCCAGGACGGGGGCGGCAAGTCGGCGCGCTCGGGTGGCTACGGCTTCCTGCTCGCGGACGAGGGCTCCGGATACTGGCTGGGACACCAGGCCCTGCGCGCGACCGTGCGCGCCGCCGACGGCCGGGGCCCCGCCACGCGGATCATGCCGATCGTCTTCGAGGCGCTGGAGGTGTCATCGGTGAGCGACCTCGTGCCCCGCGTCTACGAGAAGGGCCTGCCCAAGCACCGCATCGCGGCCCTGGCCAGCGTCGTCCAGCGCGCCCATGACGAAGGCGACGCGGTGGCGGTGGCCCTGATCGAAGGGGGAGCGCAGGAGCTGTCCCTGGCCGCGCGCGCGGTCGCGCGCCAGCTCGACCTCGGCGACGGGCCGTTTCCCGTCGTCCTGGCCGGGGGCGCCTTCAAGGCCTGCCCCTCCATGGTCGCTCCTCTGGAAAAGTACCTCGATCTGCCCGGGGCCCGCCCGGGCCTGCTCGAAGGCGAGCCCGCGCGCGGGGCCGTGCGGCTGGCCCTCGACCTCTTGAAATCATGACCATCGTCCGACGACACATCAAAGACGACCGCGGCGCCGTGGCCCGCGCCGCCGCCGATCTCCTCGCGGAGGAGGTCGCCGCGCAGCGCGAGATCGTCCTCGCGCTGCCCACCGGGCACACGCCGATTCCGTTCTACGACGAGCTGGCGGCGCGGCGGGCCGCGGGCCGCATCGACCTCGTGCGGGCGCGCGGGTTCAACCTCGACGAGCTGGTGCTGCCGCGCCACGACCCGCGCACGTTCCGCGCCTTCATGGAGCAGCACGCCTGGGGAGCCACGGGCCTGCGCCGCGATCGCTGCGACATCCCGGACGGAGCGGCGCCCGACCTGGAGGCCGAGTGCCTCCGCTACGAGCGCGCGATCACGGGCGCCGGGGGCCTCGGCGTGGCCATTCTCGGCGTCGGCGTCGACGGACACATCGCCTACAACATGCCCGGCCCGATGCGGCTGGCGACGCACGTGACCCGCTTGCCGGACGGCCTGGCCGCCTCCCTGGCCGTGCCCCCCGGCGACTGGCCGCTGCGCGCGATCACGATGGGGATCGGGACCATCCGTGCCGCCCGCCGGATCCTCGTGATGGCGACGGGCGAATCGAAGGCGTCGGCCGTGCAGCGCCTCGTCCACGGGCCGGACGATCCGGAGTGGCCCTGCTCGTTCCTGCACGCGCACCCCGATCTCGACCTGATCGCCGACCGCGCGGCCGCCTCCGGCCTCTGATCCGCTCGCGCGGGGGGGTCCGTCCCCCCGTGCCGCCGCCGAAATCATGCGTTGACCTGGCAACTCGTTCTGGAACGAGTAACTCCACCGCGCCGCGCCGGAAGCCCCCTGTCGCCGCCGAAATCGCCCGCTGGGGCCTTCACCAGACGGCGGTTGATGGTCCGGAGGGTCTCGCCGCTCCTGCGCCTCTTCAAGGGGCGAAAGATCGTACGCAAATCACGTACAGTCAAACCTTCGCGAGACCAACCTACGGCCCGGCGCGGTGGGGACCACGCTCCGCACCCTGCTCGCCTAGGGCCGCCGCCGCGGCGCGCGTGCGCGCGCAGCGCTCTTCGCGACCGCCGCGCGCACGTGCCCGCCCGCGGCCGCGATCCGTTTGCGCGCGTCCTCCGCTCCCACGCCCAGGCGCGCCATTACGATCGCGGTCTTGGCCTCGCCGCCCGCGTCGGCGAGCAACCTCGCCGCTTCGTCCGACTCCACCTGGCCCGCGGCCATGACGATGCGGCGGCCGCGGTCGCGCAGCTTGGCGTTGGTCAGCTTCAGGTCCACCATGAGGTTTCCGTAGGCCTTGCCCAGGCGGACCATGGCCGCGGTGGTGATGGCGTTCAGGGCGGCCTTGGTCGCGGAGCCGGCCTTGAGGCGCGTCGAGCCGGTGAGCACTTCCGGCCCGGTGCGGATGGCGACGACGACGTCCGCCAGCGTGCGCAGGCCGGGGCGCGGGGCACAGGTCACGAGGATCGTGGGCACGCCGCGCGCCCGCGCCCTCTCCAGGCCACCCCGCACGAAGGGCGTCACCGAGCTGGCGGAGATCCCGACGAGGACGTCGCCGCTGCGCAGGCGCTCCGCCTCTTCGCGCCCTTCGTCCGCGCGGTCCTCCGCCCCTTCCACGGCGCGGAACACCGCGTCCTCGCCCCCGGCCATGACGGCCCGGATGCGGTCGGGATCGGTGCCGAAGGTGGGCGGACATTCCGCGGCCTCGAGCACGCCGAGCCGCCCGCTGGTGCCCGCGCCGAGGAACACCACGCGGCCGCCGCCCTCCAGCGCATCCGCGACCAGGTCCGCCGCGCGCGCGATCGCCGCTCGCTGCGCGCCCGCCGCGACCAGGGCCCGCCGGTCCTCGTCGAGGAGGAGGGCGACCACGCGCGAGGTGGGCAACGTATCCAGCCGCTCGCTGCGCGGGTTGCGGCTCTCGGTGGGAAGTCCGGCCCAGGGCGCGGACGAGGAGGTCCGCGTGGCGCTCCGCGAGCGCCCGCGCCGCGTCATCTCTTGACGCTCTCCACGACCCGGCCCCGCATGGCCTCCGCCTCGCGGATCACGGCGGCTTCGTCCATGGTGAGCATCTTCCGGTCCCGCATGACGATGCGACCCTCGATGACCACGTCGCGCACGTCGGCGCCCTTGGCCACGTAGACGAGGTGGGAGACGGGGTCGTACATGGGATGGAGGCGCGGCGCGGCCAGGGAGACCACCACCACGTCCGCCCTCTTGCCCACCTCCAGCGAGCCGAGGCGATCCTCCAGGCCGAGCGCGCGCGCGCCGCCCAGCGTCGCCATCTCGAGCACGGCCGCCGCGGGCGCGGCGGTCGGATCGCCGCTCGCGTGCTTGGCGAGCATGGCCGCCGAGTCCATCTCCTCGAACATGTCGAGGTCGTTGTTGCTGGCCGCCCCGTCCGTCCCCAGCCCCAGTCGCATCCCTTCCGCCAGCATGGCCTTCACGGGGGCCGCGCCGGAGGAGAGCTTCATGTTGCTCTGCGGGCAGTGCGCGATGCCGACCTCGGCCGCCTTGAGGATCGCGCGGTCGCTCTCCGAGAGCCACACGCCGTGCGCGCCCAGCACGCCTTTGCGCAGGAAGCCCAGGTCGCGCAGGTGCTCGGCCGTTGTCTTGCCGTAGCGCTCCTTGATCGTCTTCACCTCGTCCGCGACCTCGGAGAGATGGATGAGGATGGGCGCGTCATAGCGGTCGGCCAGCGCCTTGACGGACTTGAGCGTCTCCGGCGAGCAGAGGTAGGCGGAGTGAGGTGCCACCGCGGGCGTGATCAGCGGATCGCCGGCCCAGCGCTTCAGGAAACGCTCGGCGTTGGCGAGCGCTTCCGGCACCGTCTTCGCATCGGGCGCGCCCCCCGGGACCTCGATCACCGTCGAGCCGAGCACGCCGCGGATTCCCGCCTCCTTGGCCGCCTCCGCGATCTGGTCCTCGAAGTAGTACATGTCGACGAAGGTGGTGGTGCCGGAGCGGATCATCTCCAGGGCGGCCAGGCGGGTGGCGGTCTTGACGAACGGCGCGGAGACGTTCTTCGCTTCGGCGGGAAAGATGTACTTCGTCAGCCAATCCATGAGGCGGAGGTCGTCGGCCACTCCGCGGAACATCACCATGGGCGCGTGCCCGTGCGCGTTGATCAGGCCGGGGATCACCAGGCCGCCGCTGGCCTCGACCACCTCGCGTCCGTGGAAGGACGCGTCGATGTCGGCCGCCGTGCCGACGCCCACGATCCGTCCCCCTTCCACGGCCACCGCCCCGTCCGCGATGACGCGCCGGGTGGCATCGACGGTCACCACCGTCCCGTGCCGCACCACGACGTCGACGGGGCGCGGCTCGGCGTAAAGAGCGAACGGAGCGGACAGAAGGAGGGTCGCGAAGAACCCAGCAGCGAGCGGCGGATTCACGAAGGCGCGAGCGGCAGGGGGGGTAGCCCGAAGGGCGTAGGGGGGTGCATCCAAGACGGTACCTCCCAGCATTGGTTACAGATTCCTCGCGTCGAAAGGCAGCGGCAGCAGCTCGGACATGCGCAGCGTCCGGTTGCGGCCGTGCAGGTTGACGATGTGCACCCAGACGTCGCCTACCAGCTCCCACATGACCTGGCGGCAGGCCCCGCAGGGCGCGGTCGGGCGCGGCGAGTCCGCCACCACCGCGATGGCGTCGAACTCGCGCAGCCCTTCCGAGACGGCCTTGAAGATGGCGACGCGCTCCGCGCACATCGTGAGGCCGTAGGACGCGCTCTCGATGTTGCAGCCCGTGACCACCTCGCCCGCGCGTGTGCGCAGGGCCGCGCCGACCTTGAAGCGTGAGAAGGGCGCGAAGGCCTGGAGGCGGGCGACCCGCGCCAGCTCGGTCAGCTCGCGCAACCCGGCCGGCGCCGCGCGGCGGGAACGCGCCCTCGCCGTGCGCTTCATTGCAGGCGCGCGGCGTCGGCCAGGACCCGCCCCAGCACGTCGAGCAGGCCCAACTTGACCTTCTCCGCCACCTCGAGCACTTCCAGGTGATGGAGCTTCTTCTTGATGACGCCCGCGGCCATGTTCGTGATGCAGGAGATGGCGAGCACGCGGATCCCCATGTGGCGCGCCGCGATCACCTCGGGCACGGTCGACATGCCGACGGCGTCCGCGCCCAGCGTGCGGGCCGCCTTGATCTCCGCGGGCGTCTCGTAGGAGGGGCCGTTGAACGCGATGTACACGCCGCGCCGGACGGTCATGCCGACCTTGGAGCACGCCCTCTCCGCGATCTCCTGGAGCTTCGGGTCGTAGGCGTCGCTCATGTCGAAGAAGCGCGGCCCGAGCTGATCTTCGTTGAGTCCGATGAGGGGATTGATGCCCATGTAGTTGATGTGGTCGGTGATGATCATCAGCTCGCCCGGCTTGCAGTTGATGTTCACGCTGCCGGCGGCGTTCGTCATCACGAGGATCTTGACCCCGAGGCGGCCCAGCACCCGCACGGGAAACACGACCTGCGCGGGCGAATAGCCCTCGTAGTAGTGCACGCGGCCGTTCATGACCGCCACCGGGGTGTCGCCGGCCGTGCCCAGCACCATCTCGCCGCGATGTCCGATCGCGGTCGCGGTGGGGAAGTGCGGGATCTCCGCGAAGGGGATCCGGGTTGCGTTCTTCAGGCTGTCCGCGAAGGCGCCCAGGCCGGATCCCAGCACGAGCGCGAGCACGGGCCGCAGCTTGGAGCGGCCGCGCACGAAGGCGGCCGCCTGTTCCGCCTCCGCCAGCGCGCTCACAGGAGCATGCCCGCGATGCAGGCGGTCATGAAGTTGGCCAGGGTGCCCGCCATCAGCGCGCGCAGGCCCAAACGGCTGAGGTCGTCCTTGCGCTCGGGGGCCAGGGCGCCGATGCCACCGATCTGGATCCCGATGGACGAGAAGTTCGCGAACCCGCACAGGGCGAAGGTGGCGATGGTGAACGAGCGCGCATCGAGCGTCGTCTTCATGGGTCCGAGGGCGGAATAGGCGATGAACTCGTTCGTGACCATGCGCGTCCCGAGCAGGCTGCCCACCGCGAGCGCATCCTTCATGGGCACGCCCATGAGGAGGGCCACCGGCGCGAACACGTAGCCGAGGAGCGTCTCCAGGGAGCTCCCGGCCAATCCCAGCATCGCATTGACGAGCGCGATCAGGGCCAGGAACGAGATCAGCATGGCGGCGACATTGAGCGCGAGGCTCAGGCCCTCCGACGTGCCGCGCGCCGCCGCCGCCACCAGGTTGGCGTCCGTGCGCGCGATCTCCAGCTTCACCGTGCCCGCGGTCTGCGGCTCCTGCGTCTCGGGCAGGAGCAGCTTCGCGAGGAGGATGCTGCCGGGCGCGGTCATCAGCACGGACGCGAGCAGGTACCGCGGCTCCACCCCCGCGATGAAGATGTACGCGCCCATGATGCCGGCGCTGATGTGGGCCATGCCCGAGGTCATCACGCAGAGCAGCTCCGAGTCCGTCATGGTGTTGAGGTACGGCCGCACGGTGAGGGGCGCCTCCGTCTGTCCCATGAAGACGCCGGCGGCCGCGTTGAGGCTCTCCGCCCCGCTCGCCCCCATGAGCCGCGTCATGACCCGCGCGAACAGGGTCACGATCACCTGCATCACGCCCAGGTAGTAGAGAATCGCGAACAACGCGGCCACGAAGATGATCGTGGGCAGCACCTGGAACGCGAACACGAAGCCGATGCTGCCCCCGCCTTGCTTGCCCAGCGGCCCGAACACGAACTCCGAGCCCTTGAAGGACAGGGCGAGCAGCGCGCTGATCTTCTCTCCGAGCCAGGCGAAGATGCGCTGGCCGATCGGCACCTTCAGGACGAACAGGGCCAGCGCGAACTGAAGGGCCAGACCCCAGCCGACGGTGCTCGCGCGGACGGCGCGGCGGTTCGTGGAGGAGGCCCAGGCCCCGGCCAGGATGGCGAGAAGCCCCACGATCGATAGGAGACGCTCCATCAAAGAGCGGCCAGCCTACGATGCGCCATTTCCTACTGCAACACCGCGTGCACGAGCGGCCGCGGGGGCGGGGTCTCGGGACCCACGTGGATCGCGCGGCGCAGCATCGCGAGTGCCTCGTCCAGCCGGCGCCGATCGTTGACGTGCACGGTGGCCAGGGACTCGCCGGCGGCGACGGGCTCGCCGACCTTCTTGCGCAGGATGAAACCCACGCCGGGGTCGATCCGGCTGTCCACGGTCTCGCGCCCGGCCCCCAGCAGCATGGCCGCCGTCCCCACCGCGCGACAGGCGATCCCGGTGACGCGTCCTTTCGACTCCGCGCGCAGCTCGACCGTCTCCGCGGCCCGGGGCAGGCGCGAGAGGTCGTCGCACACGCGAGGATCGCCGCCCTGCAGCGCGATCACCTCCTGGAACTTCTTCAGGCCGGCCCCGGAAGAGAGGGCGCTGCGCACGCGGGCACGGGCCGCATCCAGGGTCGGCGCCGCTCCGGCCAGGCTCAGCATCCAGGCCGCCAGCTCGACGGAGAGCGTCTCCAGGTCCGCCGGTCCCTTGCCTTGCAGCGTCTCGATGGACTCCACGATCTCGAGGGCGTTGCCGACCGTGCGACCCAGCGGCTGTTCCATGTCCGTGATGAGGGCCACGATCTTCTTGCCCATCCCGCGCCCGATGGCGAGCATCGCCTGCGCCAGCGCGCGCGAGTCCTCCTCCCTGACCATGAACGCGCCGTCGCCGGTCTTGACGTCCAGCACCAGCGCGTCGATCCCCTCCGCCATCTTCTTGCTCATGATGGAGGCGGCGATCAGGGGCCGGCTCTCCACCGTGCTCGTCACGTCGCGCAGCGCGT
>QHVP01000404.1 GCA_003222295.1 Acidobacteriota bacterium
CGGGCGAGGATCTCGTAGTCGTTCTCGATGAGCCGGAGCTTGACCGTGGAGGCGAAGTCCTCGGCGTCGGCTCCGCGAAGGGAGCGGCGCGCGCAGACCCAAGAGATGACCCGCTGGATGAGCGCGAGTTCCGAGTCGAATAGCTGCGCGCCGGTCATTGCGCTCCCGCTGACCGCGCTCGCGGGGTGGTCTCGATGGGGCTGCGGGTCGGCCGATGATACGGCAGGACGCACCCGGCGGGCACGGGAAGAGACGTGGGGGTCGCTCCCGTCATCGCGTTCGCATCGAGCGGGCTGCAGGTCGTCATGCCTGGTGCAGCAGAGCAACGCGCGTGCCGTGTGCTTCGCCGAGGGTCCGTTGGTCGCGCAAGACGCTGAATCGGCGGAGTCCCGAGGTCGTGCGCGGCGATTCGACGCGTGACGAGACGTCTCCGAACGCCAAGAGTTTGCGCGGTGGGTGACTCGGGATTGCGCGGCGTGAGGAGGAGGCCCGAGGATGGACGGCGAGGGGGAGGGGTGGGGAAGGGCGGTGGGAAGGGAAGCAGCAGTGGCCACGGCGGGGGATCGTTTCGCTCCCCCGCCGTCCACCATCTCGGCCAAGACCGCTCAGCGCGGTTCGAGGATACGGCTCAACGTCCCCTTGTCGGCGCGGCGCTGAACCGTAGCCGTAGTCGCCACCGACGCGGAGCTCGCCGACGTCGACGTCAGGGTGACCTGCCAGGCGACGGATTCGTCGGTGTCGCCGAAGTTCGCGATGTACAGGGAGTAGGTGCCGGCGGCCAGGCTGGGAATCGTGAGCTTCTCGGGCTTCATCGAGAAGCTTTCCTCGGTGGCGATGAAGCCGCAACTCCGGTCGTTGAAGGTCTGCAAGGTGCACGGCTCGCTGCCGCGGGCCAGGAAGATGTCGACGTCGTTGGTGGCGAACGTCCAGTCCACGGTGATTCCCACCGAGCCGGCCGCGGTCGTGGTGAAGACGACGGGCGCCACGTGCTTCGATCCCATCGGCGAGTTGCCCTGCGAGACGACCCTCGTCACCTGCGCGGGCGGTGGCGGCGGCGTAGGGCTCGCAGGGCAACCCGGACCGGTCGGATTGCTGCTGCAGGACTTGTCGCTGCCGCAGCTCGGCAGCACCAGCACCGCCGCGACCACCGCCAGACAAGGGAGGACGGCCAAGCCGCCTCCGTACTGCTTTCGTGCGCTCATTTCTCTTTCTCCAAAATGAAGGTGAATGCGCGATGCCGCATGCACCGATTCCGTTCAAAACGGCGCCCCATCCGGATGTCGCTGGCGTGCGCATAGAGCACCGGCTGTGCCACGCGATCCCGACCGATCGGTTTCGATCGGAACTCGCTGCGACATATGCGAATCCCGCGCGCGCGGGGCGGTGTGGCGGCGCGGAGGGGAGCGCGGTCAGACGCTCATTGAGTGCGCGGAAAGCCCAGCGAGTGCGCGCCGCGGCCTAGTCGGCGAGGCGGTACACGCGGGCGCCCTCCTCCTCGTGCACGGGGACGAGGAGGCCGGCGCCATCGAAGCGGAGGCGGTCGGATCCGTAGAGCGCGACGTAGCGCGCGCCAAGGCCGCGCGCGATGGCGATGGCCTCCGCGCGGTCGCTGGTGTGGAAGAAGCGGTACACGAGGTCGTGGCGCGCCTCGAGCGCGGGCGCGGGGGCGAACTGCGTGAGCCAGGGCGTGAAGCGCTCGTAGGGCACGCGACGGCCGATGAGGATCACGGGCGCGGCCGGATAGCGGGCGCCTGGGCGCTGCAGGACGACCTCGCCCGGACGGCTGTCCGCCGCGAGCGCGCGCATGGCCCGCACCATTGGCGCGGGCAGCGGGTCCGGCGGCTCCGCCGCCTTCTTGATCGCAAACTGGACGGTTGAAGGAAGCGCCAGGAGCGCAACGGCGGCGAGCGCGGCCAGGGGCGGTACGGCTCGCCTCTCCATCCATCGCGCCAGCGCGCCCGCGGTGAACAGCCAGAGCAGCGGGCCGCCCTGCTCGACCAGGTAGGCGGCGTCGTTGACCGTCTTCTGTCCCTCGAGCATCTCGGGCGCGGACACGCGGAAGAGCAGGCCCAGCGGCCAGGCGGCCAGCGCCATCGCCGCCAGCGCGGGCCCGATCGCGTCCGACTGGCGCAGCGCGCGCACGGCGGCGGGAACGCCGAGAAGGCGCAGGCCCAGGGAGGCGGCGATCCAGGGTGATGCGCACGAGGTCGAGCGGCGCGAACGTCACCGCGACTGTCCGCCCTCCCTGGCCCAGGGCCAGGGCGAGCGTGGCCATCGACACGAGAGAGGCGACCAGCGCCACCTCGCGTCGCCGCGAGCGGACGAGCGCCACCAGCAGCCCCAGCGCGAGGTGCGCGCCCAGGAAGACTTTGAAGAACGGCACCGCGATCGCCAGGACAGAGGACAGCGCCCACCAGCCCCGGCCCTCTCCGTCCGTCGCCCGCGACAACGCGATCAGCGCCCCCAGAGCCAGGGCCAGAGCGGGGACCACCGGGTTCGCGAGCGCCAGCGAGAGGAGCAGGTTCCCGCGCAGCAGATCCGACCACCAGTGCGCCTGCGGATTGAGCGCGAACGCGAAGGAGAAGTCGGTCGCCACGAGCGTCCAGCCGGCGAGAGTCACTCCCACTTGCGACAGGCCCAGGCGCGCCGCGGCCGCGCGCACGGCGAGCAGCAACGCGATGGCGAAGACAGTCACGTCGAATCGCGAGATGGAATCGTACGGGTCGATCGCGGCCCAGCGCAGCGCG
>QHVP01000402.1 GCA_003222295.1 Acidobacteriota bacterium
GATCCTGACCACGGCCTGCCTCGCCGCCGGCCTCCTCGCCGCCCTGTATTCGATGCACCGGATCGAGACGGCGCTCGTACCGGGTCCGGAGAAGATCGGCCCCGCTCTCGGCTTCGCGCTGTCCCTGGTGGTCTGGATCGGGACGCTGGTCTCCGGCCTCGTCGTCGGCCTGGCCGCGGCCCTGCTGCTCTGCGCGCCCGTGCTGGAGCGGCTCTCGCTCAAGGTGGACGCGCTGGTCCGCGGGGAGAGGATCGACACCTCGCGGGGACTGCGTTGGGAGCTCGTCCAGAGCTTCCGCGGGACTCTCTTCTTCCTGATCGCCGCGCCGGGCGTGTTCCTCCTGAGCCTGCTGCCGATCATCGGTCCGCCCCTGGGGCTGGCGTGGGGCGCCTACGCGCTGGCCTTCCAGCAGACCGACGCCGCGCTCGCGCGGCGCGGCCTGGACTTCTCCGCGCGGCGCGCCTGGCACCGCTATTGGAGGCTGGAGAGCCTGGGCTTCGGAATCACGGGACTGCTGACGCTGATCGTCCCTCTCGCCAACGTCCTCGTCACCCCGGCCCTGGCGGTGGGCGGGACGCTCCTGGTCCTCGAGCTCGAAGACCAGCTCGTCCCGCCCGACGTGACGGCCCGACTGGCGCCCTAGTCCGACCGCCGCCTTAAGTGGTCGGCCCGGACGTGCGGACGCGCCGCTCGCCGCGCGGCGTGACCTTCACGTCCAGCGGGCGGCCGTCGCGCTGCACCGTCACCGTGACGTCTGTCCCGGAGGCGACCTCGCCCAGCGTGCGCCGCAGGTCGCTGCCGTCGGTGACCGCCTTTCCGTTGAACTTCACGATCACGTCCCCCGCGCGCAGGCCGGCTCGCGCGGCCGGGCCCTCGGTCTCCACTTCGGTCACGAGCAGCGCCCCCTCCTCGACCTTGAAGTAACGAGCGAGCTGACCCGACAGCTCCTGGTACGACAGGCCCAACCGGCCGGGGCGCGCTTCGACCATGCGGTCGCGGAACAGGAACCGCCGGCCCCCATCGCCGTCTCCGAACATGTGGTCCATGGGGGGGATGGGCGGCACCGGCGGCACCGGGGGAACGGGCACGTTGAATTGGAAGGAGTCCGGCATGTGGAATCGGAAGGAGTCGTCTCCCAGCAACTCGCGATCGTCATCGCCTTCGAGACTCGCGGTCAGGCGCTGCGGCACGCCCCCGCGGCTCGCTTCGATCGTGACGTGACGGCCGGGCGGCGTCTCCCGCACCAGGCGCCGGAGCTGCGCGGCGCTGCCGACCCGCTCGCCCTGATACGAAAGGATGACGTCGCCGTCCTTGAGCCCGGCCTTCTCCGCGGCCGACCCCTTGACGACCTCCTTGACGAGCGCACCGCGCTCCTCCGCCAGCTTGAGGCGCGCGACATCCTCGGCGCGCACGTCCTCGAGCGCCACTCCGAGGCGCGCGCCTCCCCCTGCGAAGCGGACGACCTCCATCCGGCGGGGCGCATCCACCTCGTCGTCCGCTCTCGCCCCGCCGTGGACCGTCGCCAGCGCCGCCGCCGCCGCGGCCAAGGCCCCGATTCCGACTCCAGCCCAGCGCCTCATCCCACCTCCTGACGCGCGCCGGCAAAGGACGCGCTCTGCCGGGTTGAGACGCAACGGGACGAGGAAAAGTCGCTTATAATCGTGAGGCGGCCCTCCGGTCCGGTCCCCAATGAGCCAGATGCTGGACGTCGAGCCCCCGTCTCCCCCGGCGGGATACTTCCGGGCCCGCGCGGCGCGGCTGGGCGCCCTCCTGCGCCAAGGGCACACGCCGGAGAAGATCGCGCTCAGCGTCGCCCTCGGCATCACCCTGGGCCTGTTCCCGATCTTCGGCACCACCACGCTGTTGTGCGTGGCGGCCGCGGTGGCCCTGCGGCTCAACCATCCGGCCATCCAGATCACGAACCAGCTCATGTACCCGATCCAGATCCCGCTCATCCTGGTGTTCATCCGCATCGGCGAGTCGATGCTCGGCGTGGCCCCCATCCCCTTCTCGGCGACCCTGATGGTGGCCGAGCTGCGCGCCCATCCGACCGTGCTCATGGAGCGGTTCGGGACGGCGGGCCTGCGCGGAATCCTGGGCTGGGCGATGGTGGCGCCGGTCGTGGTCGGCCTCACCTACGTCTCGCTGCTGCCCGTCCTGCGTCTGGCCTCGCGCCGTCCAGCGACGCCCGAAGCGGCCACCATCGCCAACCGCTGAGCGGCGGCCGGGAGCCGGCCGCGGTCAATGGACGGTGGGCTCGGAAGGCCCGGGGTGGCTCTCCCGCTCGAGCTGCTGGAACTCCAGGATCGAGAGCATCCGCCGGTAGCGGTCGAGCACGCTGCCGCATTCCAGGAGCGACTGCCGCTCGACGGCGCTCAGGGCGAGCGACTGCGAGAGCGCGTTCACGAAGACGTCGGAGGGCACGTCGGGCTTGATGACGAGGACGAGCGGACCATCCGCGGCGCGGCCGATGGCCGCCATGACGGCGCGGCGCGCCGCGTCGATCTCCGCCTCGTCACCGGAGGCGTCCCGGAGCGGCACCACCGCGGCCAGCCGGTAGGGCTCGCCCGCGTGCTCCTCCACGATGCGGAATCGCGTGAGGCCGCGGAGCACGATGTTCGACCGCCCGTCCGGCAGCGTCTCGTGCTGCTCGATCCGGCCCGCGCATCCCTGCTCGTAGACGGGCGGACGCCCGTAATAGTCGTGCTCCCATCCCGCGCGCAGCAGCGTCATGCCGATGATGCGTGGCCCGGCCAGCGCGTCCGCGATCATCTTGCGGTAGCGGGGCTCGAAGATGTGGAGAGGAAGGGCCACCTGCGGAAAGAGGACGACATCCGGCAGCGGGAACAGCGGAATGACCGGCGGAATGGTGGCCAGGAGTCCTCCGGCGCCCAGGCCGTCCCCGTGCCCCGATGGAGCGCTACCGGCCGATGATCTGGATGGCCACGTCGCGGTTGCGTGGCCCGTCGAGCTCGGCGGCGATGATGGCCTGGAACTGTCCGAGCACCAGCTTGCCCTTGGTGACCGGGAACGAGAGGGCGTGCCCCAGGAGCGTGGCCTGCAGATGCGAGTGCGCGTTCTGCCGGTCGCAATCGGAGTGGGCGGGATCGTTGTGCCGCCAGTCGTCCTTGGGGCTGACGACCTTGTTGAGCATCCCCTTGATGTCGTGGAGGAGCGCGGACTGCCACTCGTTCACGAAGAGCGCCACCGTGGTGTGCAGCGAAGACAGGAGGACCATTCCCTCCTTGATGTCGTGCCGCTTGACGATGGCGGCCACCTTCTCGGTGAGGTTGTAGAGCTCGAGCCGCTTGTCGGTGACGATCCTGAGCGTTTCCGTGATCACGCGCACGGTCTCCAGCCCGCCCTCCGCTCCCGCGGGGACGGCCGGATTCGTTGCTGTCATGGATGACCCTTTTGAGGCGCTCAGGTCAGCGAGGCGCGGCGCCGGGCGCGCTGCTCGCCGGGAGGGGCCGGAAGTCATCCGGCCACCCCGGGAACCGCTCAGTGCTGGTGGCCGTGTCCGGCGTCGGCTCCGCCACCCTCGCTGCCGGCCTGGAAGGAGTGGCCGCAACCGCAGGTCGACGTGGCGTTCGGATTCTTGATGGCGAAACCGCCGCCCATCAGGTCTTCCTTATAATCGACCTCTGCGCCTTCCAGGTATCGCATGCTCATCGGGTCCACGATGACCTTGATGCCGTCCTTCTCGAAGACCTCGTCGCCTTCCGTGACTTCGTCGAGGACCATCCCGTACTGGAACCCCGAACAGCCGCCGCCCTGGACATAAATCCTGAGGCCGCCCTGGGGCAGGTTCGCCTTCTCCTGCTCCAGTACCGCCTTGACCTTCTCCGTCGCAGCGGTGGTGATATTGATCATTTGCCTGACTCCTTCTTCCGTCTGATTCCCCATCTTATCGGATTCGAGGAGGGCTGGAAAGCCCGGACTTGGGGACCAGGGCGGCGCGGCTAAGTCCCCTATAATCTGCCTTTGCCCGGCCTGCGGCGGACCGGATCGGGGAGGGATGTGGACGCGTCGGAGCTGATCACCCGCGTGGCCGCTTCGGGCCTGCGCGGACGGGGCGGAGGCTGGTTCCCCGCCGCCCGGAAGTGGGTGGCGGTGCGGGTCGAGGGCGGCGAGCCGCTCGCCATCGCCAACGGGGCGGAAGGAGAGCCCGGCTCGATCAAGGACCGTCACGTGATGACCACGCGGCCGGCAGACGTCCTCCGGGGCCTCGTCCTCGCGTCCCGGGCCGTGGGCGCACGCGAAGCGATCGTGTTCCTGAAGCAGTCTTTCGACGCCCCCGCCGCGGCCCTGGAAGCGGCCGTCCGCACGACCGACCTCGGCGGCCTGGGCGTCTCCATCCGCCGCGGCGACGACTCCTATATCACCGGCGAGGAGACCGCGCTCCTGGAAGCCCTCGAGGGCCGTCGCCCCTGGCCACGGCCCAAGCCCCCGCTGCCGGCGGCGGTCGGCCTCCAGGGCCGGCCCACGCTCGTCCAGAACGTCGAGACGCTGGCACGCGTGCCGGCCGCCGTCGATGATCCGGATGCCTACGGAGCGCACGAGACGACGCTGGTCTCGCTGTGGGGAGACGTCCGCCGGCCCGGCGTCTACGAGGTGCCGCTGCGCACCCCGCTCCGCGCGGTGATCGACCGCTACGGCGAGGGCGCGCTCGAGGAGATCGGCCTCGTCTTCCCCGCGGGTCCGTCCGCGGCCCCGCTCCTTGCGGACCAGCTCGACGTGCCGCTCCACCCGGACGACTTGCGCGCGGTGGGATCGGCCCTGGGCACTGCGGCCGTCCTGGTGGTGGGCGCCTCGGCCTGCCCGATCGGCGTGGGCGCGTCCCTGGCCGCGTTCTTCGAGCGCGAGGCGTGCGGGCAGTGCCCGCCGTGCGTGCAAGGCAGCCGGAACCTCTCGCGCGTGATGCGCGCCGTCGAGGCGGGCGAGGCGTGGGCGCGCGACCTGAGCGATCTCGCGGAGGCCGCCGGCTTCATGGCCGATCACGGGTACTGCGCGCACAGCCGGACGGCGGCGGCGGCGGTCACGGGCCTGCTGCGACGCGTGCCCGCGGCCGTGTCCGCCCATCTCGCCGCGCGGCGGTGTCCGCACGGGGGGGCCGTCCGCGATCCGTTCCATCCTGCTTCCCCCGAGCGCGCGGCGATCGAGGCGGCGCTCGCGTGACCACCGTCTTCTTCCTGTTCCTCGTCCACCTCGCGCTCGGCCTCATGGCCATGCTGCCGTTCGTGCCCGATCGGGCCGGGATCGGGTTCTTCAAGCTGTGCTCCGCGTCCGCGGCGACGATGACGACGGCGGGGCTGTGGCTGCTCGTGCGCCGCTTCGGACTCCACGGCGGCCCGGGCGCGCCGGCGGGCGGGGCCTATTCCCTTCTCGTCGCCGCCGGTGCCGCCTTTCTCGCCGCCACCATCGTCTACAACCGCGCCTGGCCCCTCGGATGGGCGCGGATCCGCCGCCCGCTGCTGGCGCTCTCCGTGATCACCGGCATCGCCGCCGTCTGCCTGGGCACGCTCCCGCGCGCGCGACTGCTGGTGGCGGCCACCGATCTCACGTCGGTCCTGCTGCTGGGCGCGGCCGCGTGCGCGATGATCCTGGGCCACTACTACCTGGTCATCCTGGACCTGCCCATCTCGGCCCTGCGGCGCCTGACCGTGCTCCTCATCGCCGGCCTGCTGCTGCGCGCGGTCGTCGTCGGCGTGGCCCTGGCCGCCGGGGACGCCGGCGCCTATCAGGACCTGAGCGCGGTGGCGGCCGGCCTGTGGAGCCCCGACGGCGTGTTCGTCTGGATGCGGATCCTCTTCGGCCTGGCCGGACCGCTCTCCCTGATCTGGTTCATCTGGAAGACGGTGGAGATCCGCTCCACGCAGTCGGCGACGGGGATCCTCTACGTCCAGCTCTTCCTCGTCCTCTCCGGCGAGCTGCTCGCGAAGTACCTGCGGGTGGCCGCCGGCTTCGCGCTGTAGTCGCCTTTCGAACCGGCCCTACTGGACGACGATCGAGCCCGTCATCGACGGGTGGATGGCGCAGTGATACCGGATGGTGCCCTGGGTGCTCAGGGACATCGCGCTCGACATCGCTCCCGGTACCATATCGCCCCCGTCGAACCCGTCCCCGGGCGTGGGCGCGGACCCACCGGGATTTCCGCCGTACGGGTCGCCGCCACCATTGTCGCCGCTGCCCGCTTTGTCCTGGACGATGCGATGGACGATCCCGTCCTGGTTCCGCCACTGGACCTTCTGGCCCATCTTGGCCGTCACGGGATCCGGGGAGAACGAGCTCGCGCCGCGATCACCCAGGATGCCGACGACGGTCGTGCCGGGATCGGACGTAGTTGGAGTCGTCGCCGCGGGCGGATTCGGTGCGGTCGCGCCTCCATAGGCACCCCCACCCCCGCCTCCGCAGCTCAAGGCCAGACCGGCCAGCGCAGCCGCCAGGACGATCGGACGGACGGTTGGTTTCATGACGACCTCCTCACACACGACGGCGCCGGCCAAGAGTGCAACCGCCGTGCCCTCGGGGGAAGGATGCACAAGTTGAACAAGGAGTGCGAGTTGCGCCCGAGGCCGCCGGCTCGGCGGCTGACGGGAGCTTACGTCGCTGGTCGGAGGTTACGGCGAGCGTAAATGAGCCGCTTCCGTCAGCACAGGCGGTGGATCGAAAAGCTGAATGTCGTTCCCTCCCCCACCGTGCTCGTCACGACGATGCGGCTCCCGTGGGCCTCGACGAGGCCCTTCACGATCGGCAGCCCGAGCCCGAGCCCGCGGCGATCGGTCCGGGTCGCCTGCCAGAAGCGATCGAAGAGGTGCGGGATGTGCTCCGGGCGGATGCCGGTGCCCGTATCGGACACGCTCAGCCGCACGGCGCCGTCCTCCGCTTCCGCCGCTATCGTGATGGTGCCGCCCGGCGGCGTGAACTTGACCGCGTTGCCGACCAGGTTCGAAAGGATCTGCAGGAGCCGTTCGCGGTCCGCGCAGACGCTGTCCACGCCCTCCGCCACCGTCACGTCCAGGCGCTGCCGCTGCTTCTCGGCCAGTGGCCGCAGCATCGTCGCCGCGTCGTCCATGAGCGGCGGCAGGGGCACGGCCGCCCTCTCGACCGCGAGGCGGCCCGATTCGATTCGCGCGATGTCGAGGAGGTCCTGGATCATGCGGGCCATGCTCTCCGCCGCGCGCTTGATCATCTCGAGCGAGCGGCGGTCGCTGGTGCGGACGGCGTCCGTGGGCAGCGAACCGAGGAGGTAGGCGGCGGCCATCTGGACGGTGCTGAGGGGGTTGCGCAGGTCGTGGGAGACGATGGAGACGACCTCGTCGCGCGTCCGCACCGCCGACTCCGCGGCCGCGCGCGCCAGCTGCTCCCGGCGCGTGAGGCCGGCGACGGTCACCACCGCCGCCACTCCGAGGGCGGACAGGAAGAGGTTCGTGAACCATCCGATCCGTCCGAAACGGTCGAGCTCACGCTGCCACTTGTCGCCCTCCGCCACCAGCGCGGCGTCCAGGCGGTCGTAGGCGGTGAGGAGAGCCTCGGCACGCGCGTTGATGCCCGGCAGCTCGCGGAATTGCTCCTCCGGGCCGAGGGGCCGCTGGTCGCGGTCGCGGCGGGCGCGGCGGAAGTCGTCATAGTCCCGATCAAGGAGCGCGAGCTGCTCGCGCGCTTCCGGTCCCAGCCACACCGCGGCCGCGGCGAGCGCTTTCGCCGCCCGGTCGTGCCGCGCCTGCCATTCGGCGGTGCGCTCGATGAAGGACGGATTGCGCGAGATGCGGTACCCGGCCAGCGTCGCCGCCGT
>QHVP01000403.1 GCA_003222295.1 Acidobacteriota bacterium
CCAGGCCGGCCACCTCGTGCACGCGCGCAAGGCCTTCGATCCGCTTCCCATGTTCGAGGCGCGCCTCTTCGACCGCGAGATGGTCGGAGTCAAGCTGCTCGAGGCTTTTGCGAACGACGTGTTCCGCGACGCCGACCCCACCGAGGTCTTCTTCCGCGAGAAGCCCATGGAGGTCAAGAAGGAGGGCGCGGGCTACGCCCTCTACATCCGGCTGCCCTTCGCGGAGAAGGACAAGATCGAGGTCCTCACCCATGGCGAGGAGCTCATCATCCAGGTGGATAATCAGCGCCGCCACCTGCTGCTGCCCCGGTCCCTCGCTTCGCGCAAGCTGACGGGCGCTGCGTTCCATCAGCAGCGGCTGCGGGTGGGGTTCGGGGAGAAGGAGAACGATGGCGCAGCCTAAGGCCTGCTGCCTGGTCTCGGAGATGCTGGAGGAGACGGGCTTCGATCGGCGCAAGGCACGCGCGCTCAAGCGCCAGGTCCTCGAAGGCCTCATCCTGCTCTGTCGCTGGCAGCTCGAGCGGATGGGCACCGAGCCGGAGGCGCCGCGGCCGCGCCGCGGCCCGCGCAAGGTCGCCGTCCAGTAGCGCGGAGGCGTCCTGAGCGCGTGCTAAACTCCGGCCGATGTCCTCCTCCGAAAGGTCGGGCCGCCTGAGGGTGGCGATCCTCGGCCTTGGCGGCGACGCCTTCAAATGGATCGAGGGTTTGGCGGGCAGCGGCGCGCACGTGTCCGCGGTGGAGGGGCCGGAGGGCCTGTTCGCGGAGGGCGTGGACCTCGGCGTCGCCTTCGTGGATCCGGCGGCCGGCGCCGACCTGGCGCGCTCGGCACTGGCGCGACCCACGCCTCCCCTCGCTCTCCTCGTGGGCTCCACCCCCGAGGACCATCCGCACGCGCGCTTCCTGCGCGTGCTCTTCGCGGGCAAGCAGGACTGGGAGCGCACCTTCGACGCGATCGTCGACCCGCTGTTCCTGCTCGACGAGCAAGGCGTCGTCGTCCGCGCCAACCGCGAGCTCGCGCGCGCGGTCGACAGCCCGGTCGAGAAGGTGGGAGGGACCCACTACACGAAGCTGCTCGGCACGCCCGTCCCGGCCGGACCGGAGGACGCCGCGCCGGATCCGATCGCGGAGACGCTGGCCGACGGCACGCCGCGCAACGTCGAGCTGCGCTACTCCGGCCTCGCTTCCGTCTACGAGGTCACGACCTCGCCCCTGCTCGACGACCGCGGGGCCGCGCAGGGCGTGGTGGTCACCCTCAAGGACGTGAGCCCGCGCCGGGACCAGCAGGAGCGGCTGCTGCGCGCGGCCCGCCTGGCCGACATCGGCCAGCTCGCGGCCGGGGTCGCCCACGAGATCAACACCCCGCTGGCCTCCATCGCCTTGCGCGCGGAGAGCCTGCTCCGCAGCGCCAGCGACCCCCGCCTCCTCGCCCTCGACTCCTTCAAGAACTTCCCGCGCTACCTGAAGACGATCGACGAGGAGATCTTCCGCTGCAAGCGGATCATCGGGTCCCTCCTCGACTTCAGCCGCGTGCGCAAGCCGGAGGTCAAGGAGAGCGACCTCAACGCGCTGGCCGAGCGCGCGGCCGAGCTCGTGGGCCACCAGATGAAGCTCAAGCAGGTGACGATCTCGTTGAAGCTCGACCCCACCCTGCCCCGCGTCCCCGCGGACGAGGGGCAGCTGCGCCAGGCCCTGCTCGCCCTCCTCATGAACGCGCTCGACGCCACGCCGTCCGGGGGGCGGGTCGAGATCGAGACGCGACGGGAAGGCGCGGACTCCGTCGCCCTCACCGTCGCCGATTCCGGCATGGGCATCCCGCGCGAGAACCTGGACAAGATCTTCAGCCCGTTCTTCACGACCAAGCCCGTGGGCCAGGGCACCGGGCTCGGCCTCGCCATCTGCCACGGCATCGTCAGCTCGCACGGCGGCGAGATCCAGGTGGAGAGCGAGCTCGACAAGGGCACCCGCCTCAGCCTCGTGCTGCCGGTGTCCCGGGCCGGGCGCGCCCTGCCCGTGCCGGTCACGACGTAGGAGAGCCGATGGCGGACGAGACGGCAGGCATCCGGATGCTGGTGGTGGAAGACGACAAGGCGCTCTCGGAGATCGTCTGCGAGGAGCTGCGCGAGCGGGGACACATGGCGGTGGCGGCGGAGTCCGTCGCCGAAGGCCTCGAGCAGCTGAGGCAATCCGAGTTCGAGGTCGCGCTGGTGGATCTCATGCTGCCCGACGGCAGCGGCATCGACATCCTCAAGCGGATCGCCGAGGAGGGGCTGGCCACGGAGGCCATCGTGCTCACCGGTTACGCCACCGTGGACACCGCCATCCAGGCCATGAAGCTGGGGGCCTACGACTACGTCACCAAGCCCGCCCGCATGGACGAGCTGGAGATCCTCGTGGCCAAGGCGGCCGAGAAGGCGCGGCTCCGGCGCGAGAACTCGCACCTGCGCCGCCGGCTGGAGGGACAGGCCCCGGGCGACGGCATCGTGACCGAAGACCCGGCCATGCGCGACCTCATGGCCACGGTGGAGCGGGTGGCGCCCTCCGACCTGCCCGTCCTCATCCAGGGCGAGAGCGGCACGGGCAAGGAGCTCATCGCACGGTCGCTGCACCGCCTCAGCCCGCGCAACGTGCAGCCTTTCGTGGCCATCAACTGCGGAGCCGTCCCCGAGACCCTGCTCGAGAGCGAGCTCTTCGGCCACGAGAAAGGCTCGTTCAGCGGTGCCCTCAGCCGCAAGCCGGGGCTGTTCGAGGTGGCGGACAAGGGCGTGCTCTTCCTGGACGAGGTCGGGGAGATCACCCCTTCCGTGCAGGTGAAGCTGCTGCGCGCGATCGAGACCAAGGAGTTCTTCCGCGTGGGCGGCACGCGCCCCGTGCGCACGGACGTGCGGCTGGTCTCGGCCACCAACAAGAACGTGAAGAGCGAGATGCAGGAAGGCCGGTTCCGCGAGGACCTGTACTACCGGCTCAACGGCGTCACCGTGAAGCTGCCCCCCCTGCGCGAGCGCAAGGCCGACGTCGCGCTGCTCGCCCGTCACTTCCTCGATCGGTTCGCGGCCAAGAAGAAGCTCACGTCGCGGGCGATCGAGATGCTGCAGAGCTACTCCTGGCCCGGCAACGTCCGCGAGCTGCAGATGGTGATGCAGCGCGCGGCGATCCTCACCGCCTCGGACACCCTGGACGCGGCGGACCTGCCCCTGGACGTGCGCGACCAGAACTGGAAGGCGGCCGCGGTGAAGACCGGCCTCAGCCTGGCCGAGATGGAGCGCGAGTACATCGAGACCGTCCTGCGCGAGCACGATGGCCATCGTGGCAAGACCGCGCGCGCCCTGGGCATCGATCCCAAGACCCTCTACAACAAGCTCGGCCCCGAGCGGCCTCGCAAGAAGGCGACGACACCCTAGTCAGTCCCGGCGTCATGGCCGGCGCGCGCCAATCGTGTGAGGCCGCGTGGTCACCCTCGCGGGGACGCTCGCGCGCGCTGGAACTTGTTCATCCCCCGTGAAGCAGTGCGCGCGCTCGCTCCGGCG
Organism: Acidobacteriota bacterium; assembly: GCA_003222295.1. GTDB lineage: Bacteria > Acidobacteriota > Vicinamibacteria > Fen-336 > Fen-336 > AA29. The sequence continues at coordinate 3,525 of QHVP01000403.1, forward strand.
TCGCGCAACCCGCGAGTGAATGCAGCGACGCAGGCCCCGCTCCGGGCGACCACGCGACCTCCGGACGGGGCGCGCGCGACCCAATCGTCCGCACGAAACGGCGTCGTTATCGTCAACTCGTCTGAAAACGGAGTGGCGCGTACCCGGTCAGCGACCGATCGCTGGTCGTCACGGCGATGGAGCGCACGAGGCCGATAGCGGGCGCAGCAAGCC
>QHVP01000051.1:0-6021 GCA_003222295.1 Acidobacteriota bacterium
GGTCTACCCGTGGATCGAGGAAAAGAAGCTCACGATCCTGTCGAACAGCGATTACCACGTGCCCACGCCGCCGCGCGGCACCGGACCACGCCGGCCGGTGACGCTCGTCTTCGCGCGGTCCGCCGATGCCGAAGGCGTACGCGAGGCGCTCGTGGCGCGCCGTACCGCGGCCTGGCTCGGCGACGACGTCTGGGGCGCCGAGGAGCACCTGCGCGGCCTGTGGAACGGCGCGATCGAGGTCGCGCCCGCGCGACTCGAGGCGCGGCCCGGCCAGGACGTCCTGCTCCGGCTCGGCAACCGGTCGGCGATCCCCTTCCGGTTGCGCGCCCTTCGCTCGCCCGCCTGGCTCCAGGTGGAGCCGGCGACGGCGCAGGCGGAGGCCATCTCACTGCTGCGCCTTCGCGTGGGCCGCGACGCACCCGCCGGCGCGCACGATGCGGCCCTTGAGCTGGAGGTCTCGAACCTCAGCACGGCGCCGGGACGCAAGCTGGTAGTCAGCCTTCCCGTCCCGCTGACGGTGCGGTGATGACGTCGTACCTCTTGAGACGCCGCGCGGGACGATACGGTTGGCACCCGCTTCAGGCGCGGTGGGAGCTCTCCCGCGGCCAGCCGAGCGACGCCAGGGCTTCCGCCTCCACGTCGTAGACGTCCAGGAAGCGGTCGACACCGGTCATGGACAGCATGGTGTGCACGCGACGCTGGAGGCCGGACAGCCTCAGCGCGCCGCCGAGATCGGAGACGAGGCGGTGGATGTCCACCAGGCAGCCGATCGTCTCGCTGTCGATGTAGTTCACCGACTCCAGGTCGAGGACCAGCTTGCGCGTCCCGTCTTCGAGGATCGCCCGCACCTGCTCGAAGAACGAAGACAGGACGGGATAGGTCAGCTTGGCCGTCTTGACGCGCACGATGCAGGCGTCCCCAATGGGTTCCACCGCCATCTCCAGGCCTGCCTCGTACGTGCGCGGACGGGGCAACGAAACGAATGTCGGGTTGATCATGGGTTCTATCCTTTATAGATACGTCGAACGAGGGGCCGCGGGATCGACAGACTTCCGCTCTTTGCCTTTTTTCACATGGAGGACGGTTCTAGAATCTTTCCCGAGCCGCGCTACTTCTCGAGCGAGTTCCAGACCTCTCTCGATATCGCCGCCATCAGCGCCGCGCTTTCCTTCTGTTCCTGGATGCCCCGCACGAGGATGACGAGCACGAACGGACGCGGCCCATAGACGATCGCCGCATCGTGGTGGATCTTCGTGATGGTGCCCGTCTTGTGGGCGATGGGCGTAGCTTCCGGCACTCCGGCGGGGATCGCGTCGTTGAACTTCTGCCGCTTCAGGACGGCGACCATCTCGGCATCGGCACGTGGACTCACCGCTTGCCCTTTGGCCCGCTTCTGCATGAGCACGGCCAGACCACGGGCGGTGGTCGTGTTGTTGAGGCCCTGGTCGAACGCCTTCTGATCCTCGACGCCGCGGCGGACGTCCATCCCGGTGGCGCCGAGGCGCGCGACCGTCGCCCGGATGTTCTCGACTCCCACCCTCTCGATCAGGAGGTTGGCCGCGAGGTTGCTGCTGACCGTGATCATCGCCTCGCACAGCTCGCGCAGCGTCATCGTCTTGCCCACCGCCTTGTAGACCTCCGCGTCCGAATCGTCGCCGACACCGAGGTGATAGACGCTCCCGTCCACGATGCTGTGGAACTCGTTCACGATGGGCAGCGGGTCCTCGAGGCGCAGTTTCCCCTCTTCGGCCTGCCGGAAGAGCTCGATCATGACCGGGACCTTCATGGTGCTCGCCGCGTGGAACGTCTTGTCGGGCTCGACCATCACCGCGTCTCGTCCGTCCAGCGGCAGCAGCACCAGGCCGACGTCCCGTCCTTCGGTGAGCGCGTGGATGCGTTCGAGGAGGACGGAGTCCTGCGCAGGAGCCGGGGACGACAGCACGAGCAGCAGCAGCCAGGGCATGGGGACAAGTCTAGCCGGTTGATGTAGAACTCGCGCTCGGGCCCGTACGGAGGATCCATGAAGCTCGCCGTGGCCGCTCTCGTCTCGTGCGTCATCGCCGCCGACAAGCAGGTCCCGGTCAAGGTCGCACCCGGGCGGGCCGTCTACTGTGGCCTCGACCTCGGCAGCCGATCCGCGAAGCTGAGCGTCGTGTCGATGGAGAGGGGCCGGCCGAAGACGGTCCGCGAGGAGCGGATCTGCAAACAAACGCTCGGCATGGGCGCGCTCGTGTTCGACGCGAAGGCGGGCATCGCACGGCCGCTGCCGCCGGAGGCCATCGGCTCCCTGGCGGCCACGATCAACGAATACAAGGAGCTGTGCACCCGCGACGGCGGCACGATCGTGGCCGCGGGAGCCACCCAGTGGGCGCGGGACGCGACGAACATCGCGGACGTCGCCGCGCGCGTGAAGGAGTTGACCGGCATTCGCTTCGACGTGCTCAGTCCGACGCAGGAGGCCGTCTACTCGTACGTGGCGGGCTCCGTCCGCATGCCGGGGCGCATCGTCCTCGACCCCGGCAGCAACAGCTTCGAGCTGGCCTGGCAGGAAAAGGGGTCCACGACCGTCGCCAGCAGCCTCGTGCCCTACGGCTACGTGCGCGCCGCCGCCAACGACTTCGATTCCGCGACGGACTATGCGAGTGGCCGCGCGGCGTACCAGCGACACGCCCGGGCGGCGATCGAGCAGGAGCTCGGCCGCCTCAGTCCCCCGTCGTCCCTCTCACGCCTGCGCGCCCTCGTAGGCAAGGGCGAGATCGGGCCGGAGCTCATCGCGCTCGGCGAGGATGGCGCCGTGGTCCCCCTCGTAGTGCGCGGATGGCTCCGCGAAGGCTCCGGAGGCTGGACCGCCGATCAGAAGACGTACGACGCGGCCCTCAGCGGACATCGCAGCACCGATCGATCGTTCGGGATCATGACGGCGCTGCCCCTGAGTCCGGCGGAGGTGCAGTCCTACCTTCGTGGGATGCGTCCCGGTGATTTCAAGGCGCTCACGAGCGACCCGGTGCGCGGCATGTACGGACAGAAGGCGCTCGTGACGCCGGCCCTCGCGGAGCTCCTTCTCGGAGAGCTGGGAGCGAGCCGGCTGGTGACGGTTCCGCAGGAGGTGACGACCGGACACAACCTGACCCGGCTGCTCGTCGACCGGCCGTGATCGGAGGCCATATGAAGGCCTGCCTCTACGAGAGGTATGGGCCCCCCGAAGTCCTGGAGCTGAGGGAGATCCCGAAACCCACACCCAGGGACCACGAGGTGCTGATCAAGGTCCACGCGACGACGGTGACCGCCATGGACTGGAGGCTCCGCTCCCTGTCCGCGCCGAAGGGGTTCGGGTTCCTCATGCGCCTGGCGCTGGGGCCTTCGAGGCCGCGACGCCCGATCCTGGGAGCGGAGCTTTCCGGAGAGATCGAATCGATCGGCGCCGCCGTCTCCAAGTTCAAGGTCGGAGATCAGGTGTTCGCGGGCGTCCTGGGCTCCTACGTCGAGTACAAGCGCGTGCGCGAGGACGGTCCGCTGGCGCTCAAGCCCACGAACCTCGGCTACGAAGAAGCGGCCGCCCGCGCTCGAGTATCGGTAACGCCGCTCGGCCAGGCGGCGATACTCCTGGGGCAGCGGTTCGAGGGTCAGAGCTCGCCAAGCACCTCGGCGCGAGGGTGACGGGAGTGTGCAGCACCGCCAATCTCGAGCTCGTGAAATCGATCGGGGCCGACCAGGTGATCGACTACACGAGGGAGGACTTCGCGCGGAGCGGCGAGGCCTACGACGTCGTCGTCGACAACGTCGGCAACGCGCCCTTCTCCCGGGTCAAGGGCTCGCTGAAGAGGGGAGGACGCCTCCTGCTGGTGGTCGGTACGTTGTCCGACATGCTCCTGGCGCCCCTGGTATCGCTGGGGAGCGGCAAGAGAGTCATCCCCGTTCCCGCACGTCCGAGGGCGGAGGACCTGCGCTTTCTCGCCGGCCTGGCCGAGTCGGGATCGTTCAAGCCGGTCATCGATCGGCGCTATCCGTTCGAGCGGATCGTCGAGGCGCACCGGTACGTCGATACGGGCCGTAAGCGCGGGAACGTCGTCGTGACCATGTGAGCGATGGCGACCGCCTGACCGCGATCGCCTGGAAGCGCGTCGACGCCGCGGGTCTCGAGCGTTTCGAGATGCGGCGGGACGCCGAAGCCTGGACGCTCGGTGGCACCATCCTGCTCGTGCACGAAGGGGCCCCGTTCGAGGCGCGCTACGAGGTGCGCTGCGATCAGGCGTGGGTCACCCGCGCCGTCGCCGTCGATCTGCGCGGAGCGGAGGGCGAGCGCTCGCTGCGTCTCACCGTCGAGGACGGGCACTGGTCCGTCGACGGCGTCGAGCGCGAGGCCGTCCGCGGCTGCGTCGACGTCGACCTGGGCTGGAGCCCCTCGACCAACACGTTGCCCATACGCCGGCTCGATCTCGCCGTCGGAGACACCCGGGCCGTGACCGCGGCCTGGGTGCGGTTCCCGGAGCTGACCCTCGAACCGCTGCCCCAGGAGTATCGCCGCCTGGCCGAGCGGCGTTACCGATACTCGAGCGCGGGCGGCCGCTTCGTCGCGGACCTCGAGGTGGACGAGCAGGGCCTGGTCACCACCTACGGGCAGATCTGGGCGCGCGCCTAGGCTGACGGTCCCAGGAACCCTCTCTCGCGGTGGCTCGGTGGCCGTCTGGCGTGGCGGGTGCCTCTCGAGGTCCGGAGCAAGCCGTTGCGGTCCCGACGCATTGGCCGTACCGTACGCGTGGTACACGACAAGGAGGCTTCCCTTGTTCACCAAGGCGTCGGCCGAGGATCTCCGGGCGGTGCTGGCCGCCTTTCGAACCGTGAAGAACGGCTCCTGGCCGCAGCTTTTCGCGGCGATGGATCGTCGCGCGCCACAGTGGGCGTTTGCCGGCGAGGCCGAGCTCGCGGCGGAGCTCGAGAGATACCTGAAGGACTCGGACGCGCCGGACATGGCCGTCCGCGTGTTCTGGAAGCTCGGACCCAAGTTCCTCTTCGCGGGCTGCAACGATCGCGTCGCCCGCGACGGGGGCGTTACCGCCTCCGAGCTGATGGGCATGGACGATTTCGATTCGCGGCTGCCGTGGACCGGGCAGGCATCCAAGTATCGCGCGGACGACATGCAGGTCTTCGCGGCGAACGTGCCCAAGCTCGACATCCTGGAACGCCAGAAGTCGTCCTCGGGCGAGGTCTTCTGGGTCCGCGTCGGGAAGGCGCCGATCCTCGCCAAGGCCGGCGGCGCGCAGGGCATCCTGGGCATGTACGACATCCTCGACGACAAGACCGCGAGCAAGCTCTTCATCGAGCGCGCGGCGCGGACGCCCAAGAGCTGAGGGCCGCGCGGACCTCGAGCCCACCCGCGCCGCGTTCGCCCAGTCGCTCGAAACGGCCGCCGGCATTTGCGCCGCCGTCGCCATCGCCGGGGCCATCGTGGCCGTGGTCATGTTGCGAGACGTGCCCGCACGCCCCGAGCCGGAGGGCGAGACGCGGCTCCAGCTCGAAGGAGCCGCGTGATGGCCCCCCTCGATCTTCTCAACCTCCTCTGGACAATCTGGATGGTCGCCTGGCTGGTCGCCGCGCGATGGACGGCCAAGACGGTCGTGCGCCAGTCCGTCGCCGCGCGCCTGACCCACGGACTGCTCGTGTCGGCGGGCGCCCTGCTCCTCTTCGGCCGAACCGGGACGCTCGGCCCCCTCGTGCGTCCCCTCTTCCCGCCCGCTCCCTGGACGGCCTGGACCGGCGTCGCCCTGTGCGCGGTGGGACTCGGCTTCGCCGGCTGGGCGCGCGTCCTCATCGGGCGGTTCTGGAGCGGCGGGGTGGTGCTGAAGGCAGATCACGCCTTGATCCGCGTCGGCCCGTACGCGCTCACGCGCCATCCCATCTACAGCGGCCTCCTCCTCGCCTTGACGGGAACGGCTCTGGTGCGCGATTCGCTCGGCGGCCTCCTGGGACTGGCCCTCCTCTTCGCCGGAGCCGTGGTCAAGCTGCAACAGGAGGAACGCCTCC
>QHVP01000051.1:6175-7687 GCA_003222295.1 Acidobacteriota bacterium
CTTGCCGTCGCCACCGCATCCGCATCGGACTACGTCGTGAAGTCCCCCAGCGGCGCGCTCACCCTGACCGTGACCCACGACAAACGCGGGGCGCTCGCGTACTCGGTATGCAGTGGACCCGTCCGCATCGTGGACGGCGGCGCGCTGGGCATCACCACCAGCCGCGGCGACTTCACGACCGGCCTCGGTCTCGTCCGTCAATCGCGCTCCGTGGTCGACGAGACCTACACACTTCCCGTGGGCAAGCGCTCGACCTACGTCAACCGCGCGAACGAGCTCACGCTGTCACTCCGCAAGGCCGGACAGGAGATGGCCGTCGTCCTGCGCGCCTACGACGACGGGTTCGCCTTCCGGTACGTCCTGCCGGGCACGGGCGCGGTCGAGATCTCCGCCGAGAGCACGACGTTCCCTCTCGCCTCTCGAGAGATCGACTATTGGGGCCAGGCGCACCCGAACGACTACGGCTACGAGACGCCGCTGGGACCGATCATCGCCGACCGCATCTCGATGCCGGTGCTGGCCGAGCTCAAGGAGGCCAAGCACTTCGTGCTCGTGGCGCAGGCCGGGTCCTACCAGGACTACGTGATCCCCCACTACGAGCGGCGAGGCAACGTGCTGGCCCTCCGCTTCCCGATGGACCAGCACGAGCCCGTGAAGACCATGCTTCCGCTGCGGTCGCCTTGGCGCTTCGTCCTGGTGTCGCCGGGAAGCATGGCCCGGATCGTCGAGTCCACGATGGTGGAGAACCTCAATCCGCCCACCGAGCCGTCCCTGGCCAGCGCGGACTGGATCCGGCCCGGCCGGGCGAGCTGGGACTTCGTGGCCGGCCAAGGCAACAAGCTCGGGACCTGGATCGACTTCGACGCGGAGATGGGTTGGGAGTGGCACGTGGCCGACGCGGGATGGGAGCGCCGCGTGCCGTACATGGCGGAGGTCACGGCCTACGGGAAGGCGCGCAACGTCGCCATCATGGCCTGGGGCAAGGTGGCCAACCGCGACTTCCTGTTCGACCCGGAGAAGGCGGAGGCGTGGATGGCCCGGCTCGAGGGCCTGGGCGTCCGCGGGGCCAAGATCGACTTCTTCGACCAGGCGGACACGACCGGCGCCAAGACGGACGACCTGGAGGACACGCAGGCGAGGCTACGAGTGCGCGACATGCTCTCGGAGACGGCGGAGCGGCACCATCTCATGGTCGAGTACCACGGCTGCGCCATCCCCTCCGGCGAGCGGCGCCGCTGGCCGCACGTGATGTCCGCCGAAGCCGTGGCGGGCATGGAACGGCGCAGCCAGAACCGGATTCACGACCTCACGATCCCCTACGTGCGGAACATCATGGGTCCCGTGAGCTTCACGCCCATCCATCTCGAGCGCTCGGCCGGGACGCGCGCCTATCAACTGGGCCAGGTCGTCCTCTACGAGGCCGGCATCCAGATCTTCTCCGAGCGCTACGACCGCATCCTCGGCTTCGAGGGCGTGGATTTCCTCAAGGCCGTGCCCTCGACCTGGGACGAC
>QHVP01000052.1:0-8443 GCA_003222295.1 Acidobacteriota bacterium
TACGTGAGCTGGGTTTAGAACGTCGCGAGACAGTTCGGTCCCTATCTGTTGTGGGCGCAGGAGACTTGAGTGGGCCTGTCCTTAGTACGAGAGGACCGGGATGGACGAACCTCTAGTGCACCAGTTGTCTTGCCAAAGGCACAGCTGGGTAGCTACGTTCGGTTGGGATAAACGCTGAAAGCATCTAAGCGTGAAACCCGCCACAAGATGAGGTCTCCCGTAGGATAACCTGCCTAAAGACCCCTCGTAGACTACGAGGTTGATAGGCCCGATGTGTAAGAGCCGAATGGGCTTTTAGCTTACGGGTACTAATCGGTCGTGAGGCTTGACCATAACGTTTATAGTGTTTGAAAACGTGGTGGTCTTCGCCTTGCCACGGGCCTCCGGCCGCGCGAGCGGCCGTCGGGCCTGGACGGTGCGAGCCGCACCGACCACTTTGAAGAGGACTCTTCGGCGGTCGATGGTTCTTTGACAGTTCATCCCGGTGACCATGGCGGAGGGGTCACACCCGTTCCCATTCCGAACACGGCCGTTAAGCCCTCCAGCGCCGATGGTACTGTCAGGGCGACCTGGTGGGAGAGTAGGACGTTGCCGGGATTTTTTTCGTTTCGACGTGAGGGCCTCGGGTTTCGATCCCCGAGGCCTTTCGTGTTTCTGGACGCACGACCGCCGCGCGCGATCGGCGGGACGCGTCAGTCGCCCACGCTCGCCGGGAGCGGATCGATGACGTACACGCGGTCGGCGACGAAATCGGCCTCGAGGCGCACTCCCTCCGGCAGCTCGGCGGCGAGGATGCGCGCCTTGTGCGGCGCGCGCACCCGGTCCATGTGCACGACGACGTATCGAATCCCGGCCTTGCGGAACCGGGCCGCCGAATAGGCCGAAGGCCAACGGTTGCCGAGGAGGCCGAAACCGATGATCCCCGGTGGGTCGAAGCTCCCGAAGCCGTTCACCATCCGCTGCCAGTGGCGGGTCGACCAGTAGAGGTAGAGCGCGCTGTCGCTCGGAACGTCCCAAGGCAACTCCAGGACGACGCCGGGAGCGGCCGTCCGCAGCCACTCCACCGATGCCGGCGCGTGCGGAAAGGGCCGCACCGCCCCCGCGAGGTCCACGGGCCAGGCCTCCAGCGTCACCAGCGCGGCGGCGGCCAGGGCGAGAGCAGCGTGGAGCCTTCTTCCCTTCATGAGCCGAGCCCAGCCGAGTGCGGCCAGAAGCCCGAGACCGAGGAGCGCCAGCACTCCCAAGCGCGAAGGTGTCCGAAGCAGCGCGCCTCCCGGCAACCATCGCAAGAGGAGGAACGGCCCCGGCAACTGCACACCGGCCACGTCGATCCTGGGGCCGAGAGAGAGCACGAAGCCCGTCACCGTGAGCGCCGCCGCCCACATCGCCTCCCGCGTCCCGCGCGCGGCGACGATGCCCACCGCGGCCAGGACCCAGATCACGGTTCCGGGATAGAGCGGCTCCCCGTCCTGGATCGTCGAATGCAGCCGGGCCAGGTGCGGCAGCCCGACGAAGACACCCGGGTCCAGATAGCTCGCCGGGCGCGCACTCCAGGCGGCGGCCTCGCCGCGTCCCCGGGAGAAGCCATGCCGCTGCTGCACGACCCGGTAGGCCGCGAACACCGGCAGCACGCACAGCCCGGATACGACGAGGGCCGCGACCATCCGGCGCGCGTTTCGCGGTGCTCCTCCGCGGCGCCACTCGGCAAGCATCGTGATGGCGAGGGCCATGGCCATCAGCAGGGCGTAGTAGCCGCTGCTCAGCACCTGGAGCGTCGTGAAGAGGGCAAGGCAGGCGGCCGCCGCCATCGACCCATTTCGCCAGAGGCGCCGCAAGCTCAAGAGGGCCAGCGGCAGCCACTGCACCGTCAGCGACTGCAGGTGAACGACGTGCGCCCATCGATACGCGCAGAAGGCGAAAGCCAGGCCGGCCAGGAACGCGCCCCCCGCCGAGCCGGCGACGTCCTCGGCCAGCAGGTAGGCTCCGACACCGCTCATGACGAACGAGAGGATGAAGACGACGTTGTAGGCCAGGAGGGGCGAGCCACCCAGGGCGACCACCGGCGCGGCCAGAAGGGCCTGGGGCAGCAGGCTCTCGGCGTAGGCAAGGCTCAGGGTATAGGGGAAGAACATGTTGGAATCGAAGAGCCGGAGCGGATCCCGCGCCGCCTGGTGGACGTCCCAGGCCAGGGCCCAGACGTTTCCGAACACGTCCATGTTCGCGAAGCCCAGCCGCGACGGCGCCGCCAGGAGAGGCCAGGTCATGGCCGCGGCGATCGCCAGGTAGGCAAGACCGGCGGCCAGCAACGGGAGCCGCTTCCGCCCGCGAGCCGGCGGGTCCGGCCGCTCCCCCGGCGGGCTTTCTTCCGTGGCGCGCCTCAAGGGCGGCATGGTAGCTCAGGGCTCAGGGCGGCCGGGCAGTCGTGCTAAAATGCGCCACTCAGTCCGTCTATCAGGAGCATTCCATGTCCGGACATTCCAAGTGGCATTCCATCAAGCACAAGAAGGGTGCGCTCGACGCCAAGCGCGGCAAGATCTTCACCAAGATCATCCGCGAGATGTCGATCGCCGCGCGGATCGGCGGCGGTGACCCGGCCTCGAATCCCCGTCTGCGCACGGCCGTGGACAAGGCCAAGTCGGTCAACATGCCGGCCGACAACATCAAGCGCGCCATCCAGAAGGGCACGGGCGAGCTCGAGGGAGCCTCCTACGAGGAGCTGGTCCTCGAGGGCTACGGCCCGGGCGGCGTCGCCATCCTCGTGGAAGGGACGACCGACAACCGCAACCGCACGGTCTCCGAGATCCGCCACATCTTCACCAAGAACGGCGGGAACCTCGGCACCGTGGGCAGCGTGTCCTACATGTTCAAGCCGCGCGGCTACATCTCCATCGCGACCTCGAAGATCGACGAGGAGAAGCTGATGGACCTCGCGCTCGAAGCGGGCGCCGACGACATCCAGACCTCAGGCGACCTCTACGAGGTCTACACTGCCCCCAACGTTCACGACGCGGTGGTGCAGGCCATCAAGAAGGCGGGGGTCGAGCCGGAAGAGGCGGAGATCGGCAAGTACGCGGAGAACAACATCACGCTCGAGGGGCCCAAGGCGCAGTCGATGCTGAAGCTGATGGAGACCCTCGAAGACCAGGACGACGTGCAGAACGTGTGGGCCAACTTCGACATCTCCGAGAAGGAGATGGAGGCCGCCACCGCGAGTTGATCGACTGGGCACCTGCCGACCGCAGAGCACGCCGGCGCCGCGCAGCGGCGGCGGCATGCGAGGGGGGTTTCAGGGGGGGTCGCAGCCACGGAGGTTGATGGTGGCCGCAGTGCGAACGCCCATCGTGGATGACGCGCGAGTGCTCCCCCTGACTTGAAATGATCATCCTCGGCGTCGACCCCGGCTCCCTGCGCACGGGCTACGGCGCCATCGAGACGGACGGCCGCCGGCATCGCCTCCTCGAGATGGGCATCCTCGCTCCCTCCGTCCGCCTCGAGCTTCCCGTCCGCTTGCACGCCATCCACGCCGGCCTCACCAAGGTCATCGCCCGCCTCCGCCCGGACGTCCTCGCCGTCGAGGACGTGTTCCACGCGGTCAACGCGCGCAGCGCCCTCGTCCTCGGGCACGTCCGCGGCGTCGTGCTCCTGGCCGGCGCGGATGCCGGGCTACCCGTGTCCGCGTTTCCTCCGGCCACGGTCAAGGTCCAGGTGACGGGCTTCGGCCGCGCCGAGAAATCACAGGTGGCCCTCATGGTCTCGCGCATCCTCGCCCTCGAGGAGCAGGCCGCGGGCGACGCCACCGACGCCCTGGCCGTCGCCCTCTGCCACGCGCACCTCCACACCGCGCGGCCCGCCTCGTGATCGCGCGCCTGCGCGGCCGCGTGCTGCGCAAGAGCCCCCAGGAAGTCATCGTCGACGTCTCCGGCGTGGGCTATCGCGTGGCCATCCCCGTCTCGACCTTCTACCGCCTGGGCGAGGAAGGAACCGAGGTGAGCCTGCGCGTGCACACCCACGTCCGCGAGGACGCGCTCGCGCTCTACGGCTTCCTCACCGCGCACGAGCAGGACCTCTTCGAGCGCCTCATCCAGGTGGCGGGGGTCGGGCCGAGGCTCGCGGTCAACATCCTCTCCGGCATCGAGGCCGCGGAGCTGGCGGCGGCCCTGCGCGGGAGCGACATCGCCCGCCTGACGCGCGTGCCCGGCGTCGGCGAGAAGACGGCGGAGCGGCTGGTCGTCGAGCTGAAGGACAAGATGCCGCCGCGGGCGGCGCCGGAGGCGGAAGCGGAGGCGCGCGCGGAGGCCACGCCGAAGGAAGACCTCCTCTCCGCGCTGGCCCACCTCGGCTACTCTCGCGCCGAGGCCGAGCGGGGCGTGGACCGGGCTCTCCGCGAGGACGGCGGCGGCCGCTTCGAGGACCTCCTCCGCCGTGCCCTGCAGATCGTGTCCGATTCGACCAGTCGCTGCGTCCGCGCGCCCTCGACGAATACGTGGGCCAGCCCCAGGTCGTCGCGAACCTGAGGGTCGCGATCGAAGCGGCCCGGAGCCGCGGGGAGGCCCTCGACCACGTCCTCCTCTTCGGGCCGCCGGGGGTGGGCAAGACCTCCCTGGCCCACGTCATCGCCACCGAGCTCGGGGTCACGATCAAGGCCACCGCCGGCCCCATCATCGAGCGCGCGGGCGACCTCGCCGCCCTCCTCACCGCCCTCGACAGCCGCGAGGTGATCTTCATCGACGAGATCCACCGGCTGGACGCGAAGGTCGAAGAGATCCTCTACCCCGCCCTCGAGGACAGCACCCTCGACCTCATGATCGGCACGGGTCCGGGCGCGCGTTCCATGAAGATCCCGCTCAAGCCCTTCACCCTGATCGCGGCCACCACCCGCGCGGGTCTGCTGACGGCGCCGCTGCGTGGCCGGTTCGGCATCGTGCACCGCCTGGACTTCTATTCCGAGGCCGACCTCCATCGGATCGTGACGCGTTCGGCGCGGATCCTCGGCGTGCCCATGGACGCGGAGGGGGCGACGGTGATCGCGCACCGCAGCCGGGGCACGCCGCGCATCGCGAACCGTCTTCTGCGCCGCGTGCGGGACTTCGCCCAGGTGCGGGCGGGAGGCGTGATCACGGCCGCGGTCGCGCGCGACGCCTGCGCCCTCCTCGAGGTGGACGAGCACGGCTTCGACGAGGTCGACCGCAAGCTCCTCCTCACCATCATCGACAAGTTCGGGGGCGGACCCGTGGGGGTGGGCGCGCTGGCCGCGGCCATCAGCGAGGAGACGGACGCCATCGAGGACATCTACGAGCCCTACCTGCTGCAGATCGGCTTCATCGACCGCACGCCCCGCGGGCGCATCGCCACCCGGCGGGCCTACGAGCATTTCGGTCGCGCCGTCTCCGAGGGCGGCCCCGCCCAGAACCAGAAGAAGCTCTTTTGAGATTCGGCGTCGACGCGCGCCTTCGCGGCTGAGCTCGCCCATGCGTATCGCCGAGTTCGATTACCCGCTGCCCCCGGCGTCGATCGCGCAGGAAGCGATCGAGCCACGCGACGCCGCCCGGCTCATGCGCCTGCCCCGCAGGGAGGGGCCGCCGACCGACCATGTCTTTCGCGACCTCCCGCGGCTGCTGCGGCCGGGCGACCTGCTCGTCGTGAACCGGAGCCGGGTCTTTCCGGCGCGCCTGCTGGGCAGGCGTGACGGGGGAGGCGCGGCCGAGGTCTTCCTCCTGCGCGAGGTGGGCGACGAGCGGTGGGAAGCCCTCGTCCGTCCCGGGCGGCGGCTGCGGCCGGGCGCGGTGATCTCCATCGAGGGCGGGCTCAGCGCAGTGGTGGAGACGGCCGCCGTCGGAACGGAAGGCCGCCGCGTGGTCCACCTCCGCACGGAGAGTGGACCCCTCGAAGCCGCCCTCGAGCGCGCCGGCCACGTGCCCCTGCCGCCCTACATCCGCCGACCCGACCGCCCCGACGACCGCGCGCGCTACCAGACCGTCTACGCCCGGGAGAACGGCAGCGTCGCCGCCCCCACCGCCGGCCTGCACTTCACATCGTCACTCCTGGACGCGCTGCGCGCGGCCGGGCTCGGCGTCGCCGAGCTCGTCCTGCACGTGGGACCCGGCACCTTCCGTCCGGTCACGGCCGTGGAGGTCGAGGATCACCGCCTCGAGCCCGAGCCGTACCTCATCCCCGCGGAGACGGCGGAGGCCATCGCCGCCGCGCGCACCCGCGGCGGTCGGGTCGTCGCCGTCGGCACGACCGTGGTGCGGGCGCTCGAGTCCGCGGCCGGGGACGAGGCCACGGTGAGCGCGGGGGCCGGGGAAACCGACCTCGTCGTGCGGCCGGGATTCACGTTCCGGATCGTGGACGCGCTCATCACGAACTTCCACCTTCCCCGCTCGTCCCTGCTCCTGCTCGTCGCGGCCTTCGCGGGTCGCGAGCGCGTCCTCGATGCGTACGAGCAAGCCGTCCGCCGCGGCTATCGCTTCTACAGCTACGGTGACGCCATGCTGCTGGAATAGGAGCGCGTCACGGCCGGATGGGACGCGCCCCTAATGGGTCCATTAGGAGTCCCTCCCATCGGGATCTCGAGGGACTCCTCTTAGGGCGCCGGTTTTCGGCCCCGTTTCTCGACCAGCGTCTGCAGCAGGGCCTCGTAGCGCACCAGTTCCTCGGGCGAGGGCAGCAGCAGGTGCACGCGTCGGAGGGTCGTCCCCATCTCCGCCGACGAGTAGCAGACCTGGGCCAGGAGGCCGAGGAAGCGCGCGGGGTCGAGGCCCGCGTGGGCCGTCCCCAGCGGCTGCACGGCCACCGAGCGCAGGCCGCGCGTGCGCGCCTCCTCGAACGCGGCCAGCAGGGCCTCGAAGACGTGCACTTCGCGCGCGGGAGGCGTGTGATCGAAGTCGTAGACGATGGCCTGCACGAGCAGCGGCGAGCCCTCGCGTGCGGGCGCGACCACGATGGAGCCGGGCTTCTTCGGCCGGTCCTGCGCCGACGCCGCCAGGACCTGCTCGGGTGTCTCGCTGGTGTCCTCGAGCGGCCCGACCTCGCCGAGGATCAGGTGCACGTCCTGGGGGACGACCACGTCGAGCTTCTCGCCGAAGGAGAGGGCCAGGCGCGACCGCGTCATAGGGAATTCAGGGGGACGCGCCTCGCTGGGCGGATGCGCCCACCTGCGCGCTTCGCGCTACCTCCCCTGCCGCTCGCCGCGAAGTGAATTCGCGGCTCGCTGCTCGTCGCGCGCACCGCTCGTCCGCTGGCCATTTCCGCCACCGCCCGCGTGGAACCCGAGCGAATTCTAGGCTTCGCGCCCCTGAGGGTCAAACCTGCGCCTCCCACGTTGACAACCCGGAGGTCCCGCATTAAACCTTGTCGCTCCCATGCCCCTCGCGATCAAGGACAAGGCGGCCTGCCTTTGGGACCAGGTGAGCCTGGGCGAGGTGATGCTGCGGCTCGATCCCGGCGAGGGTCGCATCCACACGGCGCGCGCGTTCCAGGTGTGGGAAGGCGGCGGCGAGTACAACGTCGCCCGCGGCCTCAAGCGCTGGTTTGGCCTGGACACCGCGGTGGTGACCGCGTTCGCCGACAACCCCGTGGGCCGGCTGGTCCAGGACCTCATCTACCAGGGCGGCGTCGACCAGTCGCACGTCAAGTGGGTCAAGGGGCGCACGGTGCGCAACGGCCTCAACTTCACGGAGCGCGGCCACGGCGTACGGGCGGCGCTGGGCTGCTCGGATCGCGGCCACACCGCGGTGTCGCAGCTCGCGCCGGGCGACCTCGACTGGGACCTCGTGTTCGGCAAGGAGGGTGCGCGCTGGTTCCACACCGGCGGCATCTTCGCCGCCTTGTCGGAGACGACGCCCGCGGTGGCGCGGGAGTCCATGGAGGCGGCACGGCGGCACGGCACCGTGATCTCCTACGACCTCAACTACCGACCGTCGCTGTGGAAGTCGATCGGAGGGCAGAAGCGGGCGCAGGAGGTCAACCGCCAGCTCGCCCCCCTCGTGGACGTCATGCTCGGCAACGAGGAGGACTTCACCGCCGCCCTCGGCTTCGAGGTGGAGGGGATCGACGAGAACCTCTCCGGCCTCGACCCCGAGAACTTCCGCAAGATGATCGAGCGCGCGGTGAAGGAGTTTCCGAACTTCAGCGTCGTGGCGACCACGCTGCGCAACGCGCGCACCGCGACCGTCAACGATTGGGGGGCGGTCTGCTTTCACGAGGGCAACCTCTACCAGGCCGCGAACCGCGAGGACCTCCAGATCCTCGACCGCGTGGGCGGGGGCGACTCCTTCGCCTCCGGCCTCATCTACGGCTTCCTGGCCGGCAAGGGTCCACAGTGGGCCGTCGAGTGCGGCGCCGCGCATGGTGCCCTCGCCATGACGACGCCGGGCGACACCACCATGGCCACCCTCGACGAGGTGCTTCGGGTGATGAAGGGCGGCGGCGCGCGAGTGGCGAG
>QHVP01000052.1:8592-15785 GCA_003222295.1 Acidobacteriota bacterium
TCGGCCTCGTGCCCGTCGTACGCGCGCAGTCCGCCGACGAAGCGATGGAAGTCGTGGACGCGATCCGCGCGGGAGGCGTGAGCGTCCTCGAGATCACGATGACCGTACCGGGCGCGCTCGGCGTCATGGAGCAGGTCTCGAAGCGCTTCGGCCAGGACGTCCTGCTGGGGGCGGGGACCGTGCTCGACGCGGAAACCGCGCGCGCCTGCATGCTCGCGGGAGCGCGCTTCGTGGTGAGCCCTGCCCTCAGCCTCGCCACCATCGAGATGTGCCGGCGGTACTCCGTGCCGGTCATGCCCGGCGCGCTCACGCCCACCGAGGTTCTGGCCGCCTGGACGGCGGGCGCCGACGTCGTGAAGGTGTTCCCTTGCGGGGCCCTGGGCGGCGCCAGCTACATCAAGTCGCTCAAGGCGCCGCTGCCCCAGATCGAGATGATCCCCACCGGCGGCGTGTCCGTGAAGACGGCCGCCGACTTCATCCGGGCCGGCTCCATGGCCCTCGGCGTGGGCGCGGACCTCGTGGACACGCAGGCCATTCGCGACGGCAACGCCCGGGTGGTTACGGAGAAGGCGCGGGAATACGTGCGGCTCGTGCAGGAGGCGCGCGCGTCGGCCTGAGGGCCCGACCACCCCGTGCGCGGCGGGCGCCGCCGGTCGGGATCACAGGGGTCGGCACCTCGCCTTGACAGTAAACGTTCCCGCGCGCACAATTTTTCGGACGACGGCCATGGAACAGACCCTGGTGCTCAACGCGACCTACGAGCCCTTGCGGATCGTTTCGTGGCAGAAGGCCATCACCATGCTCTTCCAGGGCAAGGTGGAGGTCATCGCCGTCTACGACCGGGAGATCCGCGGCGTCACGGTACGGGTCAAGCTCCCTTCGGTGCTTCGCCTGCTCCGTCACGTCCGGATGAAACGTCCCTTCGCCGACGTCCCCTTCTCCCGGGCCAACGTCTACGCCCGGGACGACCACCGTTGTCAGTACTGCGGACGCAAGCTCGCTCCCTCCCAGCTCACGTTCGACCACGTGATTCCTGTCGCTCGCGGCGGCCACAAGGGTTGGGACAACATCGTCACCTGTTGCATCCCGTGCAATCGCAAGAAGGGCGATCACACGCCCGAGGAGATCGGGCTGCAGCTGCTGCGCAAGCCGCGGCGTCCCGAGTCGCTGCCGTCGCTGACGCTCAGCCTGGGCCTGCATCGCGCGCCCGAGAGCTGGCGCGATTACCTCTTCTGGGACATCCACCTGGACCGGGGCTGACCAGCGCGGTCGGCTCCGCCCTCCAATGAGTCTGGCCGGCAATCTCCGCACGATGGACCTGCCCGAGGTCCTGCAGTGGATTGCCTCCGCGCGCAAGACGGGCACCCTGCACATCGAGCGCCGCTCGGTGACCAAGAAGATCTGCTTCCAGGGCGGCGGCATCTACACGTCCTGGTCGAACGACCCTCGCGAAACGCTCGGGCAGATCCTCGTGCGCGAGCGGCTCATCACCGAGGAGCAGCTCTTCAAGGCCCTGCTCAGCATCGAGCAGAAGGGCGGGATGCTGGGGCTGCTGCTCATCGCCGACGGCACCGTGGGCGAGGAGGACCTCCGCCGCGTCCTCAAGATCAAGGCCGAGGAGTCGATCTACGACCTGTTCCTGTGGCCGGAGGGCAAGTTCGAGTTCAAGGACGGAGAGACCGCGGGCGACGACCTCATTCCCATCGACCTCGAGGTCACCTCCGCGATCATGGAGGGCGTCCGGCGCGTCGACGAATGGGGACGCATCCGCACCGTGTTCCCGTCCCAGGACGTCTCCTTCACGCTCACGAGGGGAGTGCCCGCCGACGTCACGGATCCCACCGCCCGGCGCCTCCTGGAGCTGGCCGGATCCGGCCTCACCCTGGCCGCCCTGAGCCTCGAGCTGCGGCGCAGCGAGTTCGAGACCGCGGAGCTCGCCTTCCGGCTTCACGGCAAGGGCCTCCTGGCCGTGGTCGCGCCCCGCTCACCGGGCACGAAGGCGGAATCCGACCCCGTCGGCATCGTCCAGTCCCTGCTCGCCGAGGGCGCCCAGCGTCTCGGCGAGCACCGCTTCGAGCTCGCGCTGCAGGCCTACGAGCAGGCGCTCACCCTGGACCGGCTCAACCAGAACGCGAAGAAGGGGCTGGTGGCCACCATCGAGGCGCGCGACCGGGAGCGCACGGTCAAGAAGGTGCCGCTCGACAAGGTGCCCCGCATGACCATGGACATGGCCTCGCTGACCCGCCAGAACTTCGATCCCCAGGAAGGGTTCGTCCTCTCGCGGGTGAACGGGATGTGGGACGTCGGCTCGATCCTGAAGCTGTGCCCGATGAACGAGAGCGACGTGCTGCTGATCTTCGCGCGGCTGCTGGAAAGAAAAGTCATCGAGTTGGATTAGAGAACAACAACAGCGCGATCGACACGGTTAACAGATGAAGAGGTGCGGGCTGTTCGGCGGTCAGCTTTTGCGTCAACGACAACGACTACGTCAACGACCGGTCGATGACGGGGGCGATCTGCTTTAAGTCTTGGACCAGCTGAGCGAACATCTCCGGCGTGATGGACTGCGGACCATCCGAGAGCGCCGTGTTCGGCGCGTGGTGGACCTCGATCATGAGGCCGTCCGCCCCCACCGCCGCCGAAGCCCGGCTCAGCGGCGCGACCTTCTCACGGCTTCCCGTGCCGTGGGAGGGGTCGACGAGGATCGGCAGGTGGCTGATCTTCTTGACCGCGGGCACGATGGCGAGGTCCAGCGTGTTGCGTGAGAAGTCCGAGAACGTCCGCACCCCCCGCTCGCAGAGGATGACGTCGTAGTTCCCTTCGGAGAGGATGTACTCCGCCGACATCAGGAACTCCTCGAGCGTCGCCGACATCCCGCGCTTGAGGATGACCGGCTTCTTGGCCCGGCCCGCCCGCTTGAGCAGCGAGAAGTTCTGCATGTTCCGCGCACCGATCTGGATGGCGTCGGCATAGCGCTCCACGAGGTCGACCCCGTCGTTGTCGAGGGCCTCCGTCACCACGGGCAGGCCCGTGGCTTCGCGCGCCTCGGCCAGGATGCGCAGGCCCTCCTCGCCCAGCCCCTGGAACGAGTAGGGACTGGTGCGGGGCTTGAAGGCCCCCCCGCGGAGGATGTGCGCGCCCGCCTTCTTGATCGCGCGCGCGACGATGAGGGTCTGCTCCCGGGACTCCACCGCGCAGGGACCGGCCACGATCGTCAGCCCCCGGCCTCCCACCGGCACCTCGCCGACGCGGACGATGGTGTCCTCGTTCTTCACCTCGCGGGACACGAGCTTGTAGGCGTGGGAGACGGGGATGACCTCGAGCACGTCGGGGAGGCTCTCGAAGACGGGAGCGTCGAGCGCGCCCTTGTTGCCGGTCACGCCGATGGCGGTGCGCTGAGCGCCCGGGATGGGATGCGCCCTGAAGCCGCGGGCCTCGATCGCCTCCGCCACCCCCCGGATCTCGTCCGCGGTGGCGCCCTTGCGCATCACGACCAGCACTCTTCCTCCCGCGCGAAGGCCCATTGTATCCAAGCACGTTATGATCCGCCGCATGCCACTGGGCCAGCTCTTCCAGACGAAGTCGCTCGACGAGCTCATCGCGGAAACCAAGGAGGAGGGTCACCAGCTGCGGCGCGCGCTGGGTCCTCTCAACCTGATCGCCCTCGGCATCGGGGCCATCATCGGCGCGGGGATCTTCGCCACCATCGGGACCGCCGCCGCCGGCGACGCGCAACGCCCGGGCGCCGGCCCCGCCCTCGTTCTCTCCTTCGTCCTCACCGCGTCGGTCTGCGCCCTCACTGCGCTCTGCTACGCCGAGTTCGCGGCCATGGTCCCCGTCTCCGGCTCCGCCTACACCTACGCCTACGCGACCCTGGGCGAGCTGGTGGCCTGGATCATCGGCTGGGATCTCATCCTCGAGTACGCGATCGGCAACGTGGGCGTGGCCATCTCGTGGGCGAACTATTTCCACACCTGGCTGGAGACGATGGGCATCGAATTCCCGAGATGGCTGGCCATCGACTACGGCACCGCGGCCGCGAAGATGCCGGAGGTGGTGGCGCGGGCACCCCATGCGCTGGGGATCCCGATCGTCTTCAACTTCCTGGCTTTCGCGGTCGTCATGGTGATCACGGCGGTGCTGGTGTGGGGGATCCGGGAGTCGGCCGGCTTCAACCTCGGGATGGTGGCGATCAAGCTGGTGGTGCTCGGCTTCTTCCTGACCGTGAGCATGAGCTACGTGCAGCCCGCGAATTGGCACCCCTTCGTGCCCAACGGATTCAGCGGAGTGGCGGCGGGCGCCGCCATCGTGTTCTTCGCCTACATCGGCTTCGACGCCATCTCCACCACCGCCGAGGAGACGCGCGATCCGCAGCGCAACATGCCGATCGGGATCATCGGCTCCCTGATCGCCCCTGACCCTGGCCATGAAGTACGTGGGGATGTCCCGCTGGATGGTGGGGGTGGTGGCCTTCGGCTCCGTGGTCGCCCACACCGCCGTGCTGCTCGTCTTCCAGCTCGGGCAGCCGCGTATCTTCTTCGCGATGGCTCGAGACGGAATGCTCCCCGAGGTCTTTGCGCGCGTGCATCCCCGCTTCAAGACGCCCCACGTCACCACCATCGTCACCGGCCTCGCCGTCGGCGTCACCGCGAGCTTCACTTCCCTCGACGCGAAGGTCGATCTCACGAACATCGGCACGCTTTTCGCCTTCATCCTCGTGTGCATCGGGATCACGATCCTGCGCGTCAAGGATCCGGACCGCCCACGCCCGTTCCGCGTGCCGCTGGGCGCCTACGTCATCCCCATCCTGGGGGCGGTCTCCTGCGCGGGGCTCATCTACTACCTTCCGCCGTCGTCATGGATGCGCTTCTTCGGCTGGCTGCTCGTGGGGGCGGTGATCTATTTCTCCTACGGCTATCGCCACAGCCGCCTGGCCGGACCCAAGCGCTAGGGGCCCGGAGGCAGACTCTCCAGCAGGGCGCGCACGCGCGCGGCCTGGGGCGCCGTCTCCGCATCGAGGTAGGCCTGGGCGCGCGCACGTGCGGCGGCGAGATCGTCGGGATCGTGGCCCAGTCTCCAGGCCAGCGCTGCCACCTCGATGGCCCGCACCCGCGCCTCGTCCGCGCGCGGCGAGGCGGGCACCTCGCGCGCGAACAGATCCCAGGCGTCCCTCAGCGCGCGCGCTTGCGCCGCCGAGGTGGCGGAGCGCGAGAGGAGCGCCTGATAGCGCTTGTCCATCATGAGGGCCCGGTCGTCCGGATGGGCGAACGCCCCGCCGCCCGCCGCGAGCTTGCGCTCGGGTGGAGGCGCCGCCCGCTCCTTCTGCGCGTCCGCCGTCGGCTCCGCGCGCGCGTAAGCCGAAGGGGCGCCCGCGACTTCGCTCGTCTCCGCGGGCGTCTTCGTCGGCGTGGCGGTCCCCACGGCCATCCGGTCCTCGGCCTTCATCTTGCGCAGCGCTTCCTCCGCGGGGCGGGGAAGGGCCGACGGCGCCGGCGCGGCGGCCGGCTTGTCCGCTCGATCCCTCTCCAGGAGGCGCCCCTGCGCTTCGCGCCTGGACGGTGGCGCGGGGAGAACGCGGTCGCGGGCGGCGCCCGTGTCGGCGAAGCCTGCCTCCGGGGGAGGGACGGTCGATGGCGGCGCGGCGGGGGCGGGCACCGTGGGCATGGCCGGCGCCGAGGGCGCCACCACGGCACGCTCGCGCTGCCGCATGATGGGAGTCACCACGACCGCCATCACGGCCGCGGCCGCCGCCGCCGCCCATACCGCGAGGCGGGGCACTCGCGCCGGCCGTCGTACCCGGGCGCGCACACGCCGCGGCAACTCTTCGAAGTAGCCCGGGGGCGCCGCCACCGGCAGCTCCCGCGCGAGCGCGTCCACGGCCGCCAGCTCTTCGAGCTCGCGGGCACAGGCGGCGCACTCGCGAACGTGGGCCTGCACCTGCGCGCGGTCGGCGGCGGAGAGCTCGCCGTCGAGGAACGCCGAGAGAAGCTCGCTCGGATGGCTGCTCATCGCTCGCCTCCCTCCGCCCGCCGCGCCATGGCCGCTCCGAGATAGGGCGTCAGCGCCACCCGCAGACGCTCGCGCGCCCGCGACAAGCGGCTCATGACCGTGCCGATCGAGATCTCGAGCGCCTCCGCGATCTCCTTGTACGAGAGGTCCTCGAACACGCGCAGGGCGAAAACGGCCCGCTGCTCCGCGGAGAGATCCTCGAGGGCACGCGCGAGAACCGCTCGCGCCTCGGTGTCGAGTACCCGCGTCAGCGGGCTTGCTCCCTTGACCGGCGTCTCCGCGTGCGCCTCCGGCAGCTCTTCCTCCCGAGCTTGCGGCGAGCGGACATGGTTCACGGCCAGGTTGGCCGCGATGCGGCAGATCCAGGGCCCGAACGGCCGCGACAGGTCGAAGCGGCCCAGGGCCTGGTGCGCGCGCAGGAACGCCTCCTGGACGACGTCGTCCGCCACGTCGTGGCGGCGGACGATGCGGACGGCCGTGGCGTAGACCCGTCGCTGGTAGCGCTTCACGATCTCGTCGAAGGCAAAAAGGTTCCCATCCCGGGCCCGGGCCAGAAGGTCGGCCTCGGCGGCATCCGGCGCCGCCGGGCCGGCCGCAGCACGGGCCTCCAGGGCGCGGCCGGCGTCTGCTCGGGAAGGTACGTCCATCGCCCTCTACGATACGCCCCGGAGGGCGGCCCTATTCCGGCGGCTGCCGGGTGTCCACTCGAGGACGTTGATGACGACGCGGCGGTTCTGGGCGCGGTGTTCGCGGGTCTTGTTGTCCACCACCGGCCTGGTCTCGCCGTACGAGATGACCTCGAGCCGGTTGAGGGCGATGCCGAGCTGGTCGTGCATGTAGTTACGGACGGCCGTCGCGCGATCCAGCCCGAGCCTCTCGTTGTAGGCCTCGGGACCGGTGGAATCGGTGTACCCTTCGATCTCGAAGTACACCCCTCGGTTCTCCGCCTTGAGCTGCGCGATGGCTTCGTCGACCAGCGACCGCGCATCCGTGGAGACGGCGGCGCGGTTGACGGGGAAGGTGACCTTGTCGTTGGAGAGGGTCACCGTGTAGATGAGCTTGCCCTTGGCCGCCCGCTCCGCCTCCGTCGCGCGCTTCAGGGCCTGCTGGGCCGATCCCTTGGCGTCGGAGATGCCGGCCTGGGCCTGCTTGTCGACGTCGTCGATGCGGGTCTCGCTCCGTCT
>QHVP01000408.1:0-321 GCA_003222295.1 Acidobacteriota bacterium
TTCAATGATTTGAGGACCGTACCCCGGCCCTTGATCCATGAATGCGAATCGTCGATCCGATTTGTTGGAGTGGAGAATGCGGGCCACGCCCGCCGTCAGAAGCGAACCGAGATCCCGCCGAGGACGCGCTTGGGTGGATGGGCCACCGCCATCTCGTCCAGGACGCCCCCTTCCGAGGCCTCGTAGAAGAGGTTGCGCACCGCCACGAGCACGTCCCAGTCCGCGCGTGTGATCGCGCCGAGGAAGGGGAGGCCCTGGCTCACCTGCACGTCGAAGCGGGTGTTGGTCATCGAGCCCGGCCGCAGCTCGGAGGCGAGCCGG
>QHVP01000408.1:521-3928 GCA_003222295.1 Acidobacteriota bacterium
AAGCCGTTGACGAGCTGATCGTGGATCGTCTCGTAGAAGGCGTGCCCTTCGACCGTGAAGTCGCCCATCTCCTGGTCGAAGGCGACTTCGTAGCGAAGGATGCGCTCCGGCCGCAGGCCCTCGTCGAGCACGGAGAGGGCGACGGCGGGCGCGGAGGAGATGGTGGACACGGTCAGGACGTCCCCTCCGGGCAGGAGGGTGTGGCTGCGCACCAGGCCGCGGAGCCGCGCGTTCTCGTCGCTGCGGAACTCGACGGCGAACATCCGATCGAGCTGGTTGGACCGCTCGAGGAAACCGGCGTACGAGTAGCGGCCGCCGACCGTGGTCGCGATGCGATCCGTGGCCTGCCAGTGATCCTGGAAGGAGACGGCACCGACCCCGCGGTCCAGGCGCGTCGCGTCCCGGCCCAGGGCCATCGGGCGCAGCGCACGCGTGCCGTATCCGGTGGCCACCTCCATCTCGTGGCCGCCGCCGGGCTCGAACACGAACTCACCCGCCATGCGCCAGGTCGCGCTCTCGCGCTCGGCCACGAGGCCGCCCAGGCTCCAGCGGCCGGAATCCGCGATGCGCCCGTTGAGCTTCACGACGCTCCAGCTGCTCGGCTCCGCCTCGTCGGCCACGTCGGCGAAGCTCGGGTTCGCCACCACCTGGAGGGTCCCGGCCAGGTCCGGCAGCAGGGAGGCGAGGAGGCCGGTCGGCGGCGCGTCCGTCTCGGCGGTCTGCGTGCCCTCCGCCCGATCTTCGAGGGCGGAGCGGCGCTTGTGACGGATCAGCCATTGCAGGTCCCGCGTCGCGCTCGCGTCGCTGTCCTTGGCCGCCTTCGCGTCCTGGCCTTCGTGGGCGGCGTCGCCGACGGGCGACATGCTGATGGTGAAGGTGGCGTCCTGATTGGGAAGGATCAGGACGCGCCGCGCCGGCGCGGGCGTGTGCCCGTCACGCAGCGCCCGCAGGGTGTACGCGCCGGGCGGGAGTGACGGCACCGAGAACCGCCCGGTGCTGTCGGACAAGGTCACGAGTCCCATCGAGCCCACGCCCCGGCCGAACAGGGAGATGACCGCGCCCGGGAGGGGCGAGCCATGGGCGTCCTCGACCCAGCCCAGGAGGCCGCCCGCCGGCGATTCCGCGCGCAGGGTGGGAGCGGCCAGCAGGGTGGCCACTATCGCGACACCGCGCGCGAGCGGTCTCACCGTTGCCCTCGGTCGATTCGAATACATGTGGGCAGGTTTCACGCTACCAGCGGGGGTGGATGGTGTCAAGGCTGACGCATCCTCTCCTCTGTGCTGCCCGCGGGTTTCTGGCGCGCCCGCTGTGCTATAACGGCAGGGCACCGCTTCGCCATCCCGGGAGACTCTCCCGCGCCAGGAGCGCCGCGCTCTCAGCCATGCTCAAGACGATGCCCGCCGGGGGCTGCTCCTCGTGAACGTGCTGCTGCTGCGCGACGTGGCGGCCGTCCTTCTGGCTGGCGGCGCCGGCGAGCGCCTGTACCCGCTCACCAAGGACCGGGCCAAGCCGGCCGTCGGTTTCGGGGGACCCTACCGAATCATCGACTTCACGCTGTCGAACTGCGTGAACTCCGGGCTGCGCAAGATCTTCATCGCCACCCAGTACAAGGCGCAGAGCCTCAACCGCCACGTGCGCATGGGCTGGAGCATCGTCAACACGGAGCTCGGCGAGTTCGTGGACGTGCTGCCGCCGCAGAAGCGGGTGGGACCGCGGACGCGGTCTACCAGAACCTCTACTCCATCTCCCAGGAGCGCCCGCGCTGGGTGATCATCCTGTCCGGCGACCACATCTACAAGATGGACTACGGCAAGATGCTCGACGTCCACATCGCGCGGGGGGCGGTGCTGACGGTGGGGGCCATCGAGGTGGCCCTGGGAGATGCCCGCCGCTTCGGCGTGCTGGAGGTGGACGACTACAGCCGGGTGACCGGGTTCCAGGAGAAGCCGGCCACCGCCTCCGCCACGCCCTGGAACCCGGACAGCTGCCTGGGCTCGATGGGCATCTACATCTTCGACTTCGACGTTCTCTCACGCGAGCTCGCGCGCGACGCGGAGGCGAGCACCACCCACGATTTCGGGCGCGACATCATTCCCCACCTCGTGTCCACCGGCGAGCGCGTCTACGCCTACCTCTTCTGGGACGAGAACAAGAAGACGTCGAAGTACTGGCGCGACGTGGGCACGCTGGATGCGTACTACGAGGCCTCGATGGATCTCATCGCCATCGATCCCACCTTCAACCTGTACGACCCGGAGTGGCCGCTGCGTACGTACCAGCCGCAGTTCCCGCCCGCGAAGTTCGTGTTCAACGAGGACGGACGGAAGGGATGCGCCATCGATTCCCTGATCTCGATGGGCTGCATCGTCTCCGGGAGCGAGATCCGGCACAGCATCCTCTCGCCCGGGGTGCGCGTGCACTCGTACTGCGACATCGAGGATTCCATCCTCATGTACAACGCCACCATCCACCGGCACGCGAAGATCAAGAAGGCGATCCTGGACCGCGAGGTCGAGGTGCCCGCGGGCGCGGTCATCGGCTACGACCCCGCTGAGGATCGCCGCCGCCACACCGTGTCCGACGGGGGCGTGGTCGTCGTGACCGCGGGCGAAGAGTGCTACGTCGACCCGCAATTCGCAGGTTAGGAGCGCATGACGACCACCATCGAATCCGTCTTCGGCCGGGAGATCCTGGACAGCCGCGGCAACCCCACGGTGGAGGTGGAGGTCGAGCTCGACGGCGGCGCCCGCGGCCGCGCCGCCGTCCCTTCCGGTGCCTCCACCGGTGAGCGGGAGGCGGTGGAGCTGCGCGACGGCGACAGGAAGCGCTACCTCGGCAAAGGCGTGCTCGAGGCGGTGAAGGCGGTCAACAACGAGCTGGCCGCGGAGCTCCTGGGCGAAGACGCCCTGGACCAGGCCCTCGTCGACTCGCTGATGATCGAGCTCGACGGCACCGCCAACAAGGAGCGCCTGGGCGCGAACGCGATCCTCGCCGTCTCCCTGGCCGTGGCCAAGGCGGCGGCGGAGTCCACCGCCCAGCCCCTCTACCGCTACCTGGGCGGGGCCAACGCGCGCACGCTGCCCGTACCCTTCATGAACATCATCAACGGCGGCGCACACGCGGACAACACGCTCGACCCGCAGGAGTTCATGATCGTGCCCCACGGCGCGCCCACCTTCGCGGAAGCCCTGCGCATGGGCGTGGAGGTGTTCCATACCCTGAAGGCCATCCTCAAGAAGAAGGGCCTGGCCACGGCCGTGGGCGACGAAGGCGGCTTCGCGCCCGACCTCCGGTCCAACGAGGAGGCGCTGGAGACGATCCTGGAGGCCATCCAGGGCGCGGGCTACAAGGCGGGGACGCAGATCTCGCTCGCCCTCGACGTCGCGGCCAGCGAGCTGCACGAGGGC
>QHVP01000405.1:0-3958 GCA_003222295.1 Acidobacteriota bacterium
TGTAGATCCCTTCGAAGGACAACGTCCACAGGGCGAGCACGGCCAGACCGGCGGCGGCGAGGGCGCGCCCGCGCGCGGAGAGCGCGGCCAGGACCTCGCCCAGCCCGAGCGCGAAGAGCGGCGTGAGCCCGAGCAGCCGCCTCTGGCCGAACGCCTCCGCGCCCCACCAGTCCTGCATGGACGCGTTGACGAGCACGGATCCCGCGAAGCCGGCCGCGAGCAATACGGCCAGCCTCTGGCGGCCACCATCGCGAGTCGGTGGCTGCCTCTGGCGGCCACCATCGCGAGTCGGTGGCTGCCTCTGGCGGCCACCATCGTGAATCGGTGGCTGACGCCGGTCGCGCCGCGCCAGGAGGGCCCAGCCGAGCACGCAGGCGACGTAGAGCGGCGTCCAGTAGAACAGGCCGTGACGCGCCGAGAGCAGCACGCCCATCACCTGCGGCCGGATGCCCCCGACGAGGTTCACGGTGAGGACGGTGGACAGGAAATCGCTCCCGTAGAGCCGCAGCCAGACCGCGACCTGGACGAGGCCGACCAGGGCGGCGGCGGCCAGGTAGCGCACGAGGCACGCTCCCCAGCGGGCCGGCCGCCGCCAGAGAAGGTCCGCCGCGGGCAGCGCGATCAGGACCGCGTCCTGCAGCCTCACCAGCGTCATCAGGCCGCCGAGCAGCCCCAGGAGCGCCCACGCGCGCGCGGCCACGGACTCGCGGTCGCGCAGGCGCAGCCAGGCCACGACGAACGCGGTGGCCACGAACACGGACGCGCCGTGCGCCATGGCCGGATTGGCGGTCATGTAGAAGTGCAGCGGAGTGGCCAGCCAGATCGCGAGCACGGCGAGCAGCGCGGCCGCGGCCCCGGCGCGCCGCCGGAGCTCTCCTTCCAGGAGGAGGAGCGCGATCACCCCGTACGCGTAGGTCCCCGCCGTCACCGCCGCGCGGTAGGGCACCGAGAATCCGTCCGCGGCGACGTTCGCGCCGAGGGAGGAGGCCATCCGGGTGCCCGCGTGCGCGAGGAGGAACGGGGGCGTCCACACGAGCGCGAGCCCGATCGGGAGATGGCTGGTGGCGCGGCCGCCGGACGTCAGCGCGACGGGCGCGTGCAGCCCGGCGTAGTCGTTCGCGAGGTCCAGGTCGCGATCGAGCAGGGCCGAGCGCACGACCACGAAGGCCTGCCATCCGTCTCCCCCCACCTCTCCGTAGACGGTGGGCACGAGCAGGATGGCCAGCGACAGGAGGATCGCGCGGGGCGCGTCCAGCCACCGGCGCCCCCGCGGATCGGCGGCCAGGAAGGCGACGACGCCTATGGTGGCCACCTGCATCACCGTCAGCAGGGCGCGCGGCCCGCCCGCATCCACGCCCACCTTGGCCGCGAGGATGGCCAGCGCGAGCACGGCCAGCGCCGCCTCCCCCCGCCACGAGGCCGCCGGCCGCGCGCGCGGCCGCGGCTCAGGAAAGGGCGGAGGCGCGGGGAAACCTCAGGACCATGGCTCCGATCGGCACGAGGGCGGCGGCGAGCGGCAGGAGGTTCGAACCGATGAGCAGGGCCACGCCGCACAGCAGGCCGGCCGCTTCCAGGGTGGCGTAGGAGACGAGGTGACGCGCGAACGCGGCGGATGGAGCGCCGGGCGCGGCGCTCGACCGATCCGGCTGCGCCCGGTCCACGGCGGCGGCGAGGAGGGGAGAGACGAGCGCGAACCCGACCGCGAACCAGGACACGAACGGCACGCCGGCGGGCTTCATGATCTGGCGCGCGCACAGCGCGACTCCGAGGATGACCAGGACGCCCACCAGCATCCCGGCGGAGACGATCCGCATCCGGCGCCGCTCGTGGGCGGAGAGGGGCGCGGGCATGCTATCCCTGCATCGTCCCGACGTCGGGCGCGACCTTCAGCTCCGTGCCCGTCGCCTTGCGCACCGCGTCCACCGTCGTGTCCGGCGCGATCTCCTTCAAGACGAGACCCTCGGAAACCACCTCGATGACGGCCATGTCCGTCACGATCACGTTGACGCAACTGCGGCCGGTCAGGGGCAACGAGCAGTGCTCGAGGATCTTGGGCGTGCCGTCCCTGGCCGAGTGCTCCATGGTCACCACGACGCGCCGGGCGCCGGAGACGAGGTCCATCGCCCCCCCCATGCCCTTGACCATCTTGCCGGGGATCATCCAGTTCGCGAGGTTGCCTTCACGGTCCACCTGCAGGGCGCCGAGGATCGTGAGGTCCACGTGACCGCCGCGCACCATCGCGAACGAGTCCGCGCTCGAGAAGTACGACGTGCCCGGCAGCTCCGTGACCGTCTCCTTGCCCGCGTTGATGAGGTCGGGGTCTTCGTGGCCCGCCTCCGGGTAGGGTCCGACGCCGAGCATGCCGTTCTCGGAATGCAGCACGATCGAGATGCCCGGGGGGACGTAGTTCGCGGCCAGGGTGGGCATGCCGATGCCGAGGTTCACGTAGTACCCGTCCTTCATCTCCCGGGCCGCGCGCCGCACGATGCGCTCGCGCCGGGGGTCCGGCTCCACGCCGCCGCCGCCCCGCACCGTGCGCTTCTCGATGCGCTTCTCGTAGCCCTTCCCCTCGAAGAGGCGCTGCACGAAGATGCCCGGCGTCACGATGGCGTCGGGATCGAGCGCGCCCGCGGGCACGATCTCCTCGACCTCGGCGATGGTGGTGCGCGCGGCCATGGCCATCACGGGCCCGAAGCTGCGCATCGTCTTGCGGAACAGCAGGTTCCCTTGCGGATCGCCCTTCCAGGCCTTGATGAACGCATAGTCCGCGCGCAGGCCCGTTTCCATCACGTGGGGCCGGCCGTCGAACCAGCGCACTTCCTTGTTCTCCGCGATCAGCGTGCCGTAGCCCGTCGGGGTGAAGAACGCGGGCACGCCCGCCCCGCCCGCGCGCATGCGCTCGGCGAAGGTCCCCTCTCCCCCGCGAGGGCCATCTTCTCGAAGACCTTGTTCTCGCCGACGTAGGTCGAGATCATCTTCTTCACCTGCTTGCTGAGGAGAAGGAAGGTGATCCCGAAGTCGTTGGTCCCCGCGTTGTTGCTGATGACGGTGAGGCCCTTGCTGCCTCTCGCGCGGAGGGCGGCGATCAGGTTCTCGGGGATCCCGCAGAGCCCGAAGCCGGAGACCATGATCGAGGCGCCGTCCGGGATGTCGCGCACGGCCTCCGCCGCGTCGCGCACGACCTTGTTCATAGATCGCGATGATAGCAGAGGGCGTTGACCGGCCTGGATAACGCGGGATGATGGATGAGGGACGCGAGCCGGGAAAGGAACCGTCATGCCGAAGACACAGACGCCAGGTCGCACGTCCGTCACCTCCGATCCGGATCGAGGAGTCGCCGTGAATTCGGGGACGGATCCGCAACGTCCGGGAACGCCGGCGCGCCCCGTGCCGGAGACCTCGCCTCCCGGGATGTCCGCCGAAGAGACCTCAGCCACCAGTGATCGCTTCAACGCGACGCACCGGCCCGCCTCGACGAGCCGCGGCGAGAACGTCGAAGGCGGAGGATCGAAAGGCGATCCGGACGAGGCGCTCTAGAACGTTACGGGGAGAGGTACGCCCCGATCTCATCGCTTGACACGCCCACGGGGCTCTCTGGACCCCGGCTAGACCGTCCCTCGCTCCAGGTCGACGGACAGGCCGTGAAGCCCGCGCTCCTTGAGGTTCTTGAGGAACGCGGGCAGAGGCGTGAGGTCCTCACTGATCGAGAAGTGCATGTCGAGCTCGGCGTTTCTGTAGTTGCGGGTGAACCGGGGCACACGCACCGCGAACACGCGATCAAAAAGCTTCACGGGCAGCAGGTTGTCCGCCCGGCGGGCGGACAACACCCGCCACTCTGCCGACTACAGCTTCGACCGCAGATCCTCATACGCGGACCGGAATGGTTCGCGCTGCTCTTCCGCCATGAGATACCCGACGATCTGCTCTTCCAATGTACGTTTGCCCGAGATCGCACCCT
>QHVP01000405.1:4052-7995 GCA_003222295.1 Acidobacteriota bacterium
CGCAAGGGCAAAGCAGTCTTCCGGCTCCAAGTCGACGAGCGCGCGAGCGTTGCGGAAGAGCGTCCCATGAAACTTGATGTTGATGCGGAACACCGGGCGCCCGTGCCCGTTCAGGACGCGGTAATCGGTGTCGTTACGCGATCCACGGTCGTCCTCGAGCACCAGCTCATCCGTGCCCATTGTGGCCTTGTAGATCTTTTCGAAGGCACGCTCGGCGATCTCGCCGAGCAGCAACTGGCCAATGATGTCGCGCGGCCGCCGCATCGCCTCTGGCGCCGCCGCGTCGGACAAGCTCACTCCCAGCACCGCCGCTATGGGATCCGCGGCCTCGATCAGCCCAAGCAATCGAGATTTGGTCGTCTTCGCCGCACGTACCGCTTCATCCAAAGCGCCACCGGCTTTCACCGCCTTGACGGCCCTCAGAAGCGCAAAAGGTTGCGGAGGACTCTCGGGGTACAGACGTTTGGTTACGCTGAGGATCTCGTCAAGGCTCGTGAGCAAACTACTGTTCGCGCACCGATGGGAAGCGCAGGCGCGATGCCTCGATGTACTTCGGCTCCATCTCGAAGGACAGCCAACGTCGTCGCAGCGACTCCGCAACCGCGCCTGTGGTATTGCTGCCCGCGAACGGATCCACGACTAAGTCTCCGGGATCGCTAAGGAACTTCACAAAGAATTCCGGGAGGGCGGCTGGAAACCGCGCCGGATGCGGCTTCAGCCCCCGTTGCTCGCACAGGCGGATGTATTCGGAATTGCTCTCGTTGTTGCCTCGCTCGACCATATTCGAGGGGATTGCGCCGCCTCGGTCCTGGAACTTCTGCGTGATCCGATGCCCGCTCGGGCGCTGCTTCGCGCGATACCCTCGAACGAGGAGTCGCTTCATGTCGGGGCTGTACTCCGTGAGCACGCGGCGATCGTCGGCCTTCGGCATGGGGTCCTTCGAAAGCCACCAGACATACTCGACCGAATCCTTCACGCGCACCCGGCGCACATTCACCCACTCGGCTGGGCTGGGCAACTTGGCCGGGTTGTACCAGAAGCATTCCTGCGCCAGGTGAAAGCCGATCTCGTCGCAGAGCATCAGCAGCAGACGAAAATGGTAGAGCGACCGCGTCGGCGCACCCGCGTTGTAGCTGCCCCCGATGTTGAGGACGAAGCTTCCGCTCGGCTTGAGCGCTCGGAGGATCTCGCACGCAAAGGGCCGGAACCACTCCACGTACGCGGCCTTGTCGACGTTGCCGTATTCCTTCTTGAAGTGGAGTGCGTACGGCGGCGAGGTGACGACGAGATCAACCCTCATATGTCGCGCCGTGAGGCGTGCCATACGCCGGCCGGCTCTCCAGAAGACGTGTCGGGTGAGGTCCTTCGGGCTCAAAGAGCTCGCGCGTCTCGCAGACACGCGGGCTTCCTATGGCAGTCGGGTAGCGACGGGCGCGTGGCGGCGTGAGGGGGTTCAGTCTGGCCGAGGCCGCCACCGGTCTTGCCCGTCTCACCTGCACCTTGGCCAAAGCGTGTGGAGTGTACCCCGACGATTCACCCCGTGAGGTCCCTTACGGCGCAGCGGGAAGTTCCCCGGCTCAGACGGGACGGCGAAGGGCGGCGCGCAAGGCGGCCAGGGCCTGGCGCACCTCGCCGCGGTTCTCGCGCAGGATCTCCCGCCAGAGGGCGCGCGGGCTGCGCGCGAGCCGAGTCATATCGCGGAACGCCGGTCCGGCCACGCCCAGGTGGCGCTTCGCTACGCGATCCGACCGCGCCGCCCCGAAGAGCGCCCAGGCCACGACCTGCGGTACGTGGGAGAGGAACGCCACCGCACGGTCGTGCTCGGCCGCGGGCATCACGACCGGCCGCGCGCCCGCCGCGCGCACCAGCGCGCGCACCGCCCGCAGGGCGGCGGGAGTGGTGCCGGCCTCGGGAGTGAGGATCCACCACCGCCCGCGGAACAGGTCGGGCCTGGACGCCGCGAAGCCCGACGCTTCACGGCCGGCCATGGGATGGCCCCCCACGAAACGCGTGAGGCGGCGCCGGCGTGCCTCGCCGCAGATGCCTCGCTTCACGCTGCCCACGTCGGTCAGGCTGACGTCCGCACGGGCCGCACGCGCGGCCTGGGGCAGCAACCGGCGATTCGTCCGCGGTGAGGCCGCCAGCACCACGATGTCCGCCTCCGCCACCGCGAGCGGGACCGATCGCGCCGCCAACGCGATGGCGCCGGCCGCGACCGCCTCCCGCAGGATGCGCGGGCGGTCGTGCCCGATCACGCGATACCCGGCTCCGCTCAGCGCACGCGCCAGCGATCCACCCACGAGCCCCAGGCCCACGATCGCGACCGTGGGACGCCTCATGCCGGCGAGCACAGGATCCGCTCGAGCACTTCCGGCTCGCGCCGCCGCAGCAGCATCTCCGCGCCCGCGATCAGCATGGCGTAGACCGCCCCCGCCCCGGCCAGGGCAAGGGGCAGGGTGACGAGCCACAGCCACGGCATCGAGAAGAGGCGCGGCAGCCAGGCCAGGAGCACGAAAGGCGTGGCCGTGATCAGGGCCAGGGTGAGGAGCATCGCCGAGATCACGATCATTCCCAGACCGCGGCTTCCGGCGGCGCCCGGGGGACGGCCGGGCTCCGGAGCCGCCACCGGAAACAGGATCGACGCGTAGTTGTCCACCCCCGCGGAGATGAGAAGCCCGATCACGGCGACGGTGGCCGTGGCCGGGATGAGATCGGACGGCGCGAGCACGGCGCTGGCCACGAGAACGGTGAGGACGGACGGCAGGCGCAGCGTGATGCTGGCGAGGTTCTTGGCCACCAGGATGCGCCAGCGCGCGATGGGAAAGCTCATGAGCAGCCCGATCCCACGGCGCTCGAGCCCGAAGGTGTTGGTGCCGAACACGGAAAGGCCGACCACGGTGGCCAATCCCAGCACCGCCGTCGGGCCCGGTCCCCCCGCCGCCTGCGTCAGGAAGAAGAGGAAGAGGAGCGGGCTCACCAGCCCCATGAACAGGCTCGCTTTCAGCGCGGGATCGCGCCAGGCCACGCGCAGGTCCTTCTCCACCAGTGCCCCCAGGGGACCGGAGAACCGCATGCGGGCGGGACGGCCACGCGTGCGGCCCGCGAAGGCCCCGAGGTCCAGCTCGCCGCGATGGATCCTCGCGATGACGGCCGTGCTCAGGCCGAGCGTCACCGCGATGGCGGAGGCGGCCGCGAGGCAGTAGAGCGCGAACGCTCCCGCGTCGCCATGCCCGGCGTGCACGGCGGCGCGCACGCCCCAGGCGAAGGGCGAGAGCGCGAACAGGTCGTGGTCGAGCAGCAGGCGCTTCAGCACGCGCAGGGGACGTGGTCCGGCGGAGAGCAGGGCCAGGGGCGCGATGCTGAGGACGAAGCCGAGCCCGATGCCGAGGAAGAGCGAGACGTCCTGGAAGCGGCGGCTGCGCGCGAGCCCCATCAGGAGCAGCGAGGAGAGCTGCACGGCCGCCAGCATGAAGACGAAGCTCAGGGCCACCCCCAGCAGCGTGAAGGGCAGGGTTGACGGCCCCTCCGCCAGGCCGAGGGCCAGCCCCACGACCACCGGCATCTTGGCCAGCACCAGCGGCTGGAGGAGGTTCGCGAGCAGCGAGGACGCGACCAGGCTCCAGAACGGGATGGGGAAGATCAGGAGGCGCGTGAGGTCGTGGGTCTCGGCGAGGGCGAGGCCGGTCAGCATCGGCGAGATCATCCAGAACAGCCCGATGGCGGTCGCCAGGAGCGAGGCCAGGGGCAGGAGGAGGTCGGGATCGCGCGCGCCCACGCTGCGCGCCCCCACGTACACCGCTCCCGTCGCGAACGCGGCGGAGATCGCGAGCAGGGGGACGAGCAGGACCAGGCCGGCCAGCCGCTCCGGCATGCGGCGCAGGCCGCGCAGGTCCATCTTCCAGCGCAGCAGGACGAGGCCGATCAGCCGATCCACGAAAGGTCC
>QHVP01000406.1 GCA_003222295.1 Acidobacteriota bacterium
TGGGTCTTCCGCTGGAAGGAGGTGCCCGCCGACGTCTACCGGCTCGGGATCGACACTGGCCGGCGCGAGCTCGTGCACACGCTCATGCCGCGCGACCCGTCCGGTGTGGAGGCGATCCTGACGTTCCGGACCACGCCGAAGGGCGATTCATACTTCTACACCTACCGGCGGGTACTTTCGAAGCTCTATCTCGCGCGCGACCTGCGGTAAAGGGGTGCGGGACCGAGACCATGAGGAACAGGGCGAAGAGAGTCGGATTTGCCTATCATCCAGACGATCACGGGCCCGAGGATGTGGCCGAAGGGGATGATGAAGCCAGTGAGCGCGATGAGATGGCGGGGCATGGCCAGGGTCTTCTCGACACTCTGCGTTCCCATCCTCTTGCTGGTCTCGGCGGGGTGGGGCCAGGAAGCGTCCCGTGGCTGGGTGGCCTACGGCGGCGGGCCGGAGAGCATCCGCTATTCGCCGCTCACCCAGATCAACCGGCAGAACGTACCGCGGCTCGAGGTGGCCTGGACGTTCGACTCCGGCGAGGAAGGCGGGCTGCAGGCCAATCCGATCGTCGTGGATGGCGTGGTCTACACCACGACCCCGAAGCACCACGTGGTGGCGCTCGATGCGGAGACGGGTGCCCTGCGCTGGAAGTTCGATTCGCACATCCCGCTCAACGGTGCCAATCGCGGCGTGACCTATTGGGCGAGCGGAGACGACCGCCGCGTGTTCACGGGCCAGGATCATTTCGTCTATGCACTCGACGCGCGCACGGGGCAACCCGTTCCCGGCTTCGGTCGGGCGGGACGCATCGACCTGGCCGAGGACCTCGGCCGGCCGGCGGCGCAGCAGTCGATCCGGCTCACGACGCCCGGCATCGTCTACAAGGACTTCCTGATCGTCGGGGGGCGGGTGGGGGAGGGACTGCCTTCCTCCCCGGGAGATGTCCGCGCCTACGACGCGCGCACGGGCCAGCTCCGCTGGGCCTTCCACACGATCCCGCATCCGGGCGAGCCGGGCTACGAGACCTGGCCCCGGGACGCCTGGACCTACAGCGGTGGCGCCAACAACTGGGCGGGCATGGCGGTGGACGAGGCGCGGGGGATCGTCTACGTGCCGACGGGATCCGCGGCCGCGGATTTCTACGGGGCCAATCGCATCGGCGACAACCTCTACGCGAACTCGCTCCTCACCCTCGACGCCGCCACGGGAAGGAAGATCTGGCATTTCCAGGCCGTGCGGCACGACCTCTGGGACCGCGATTTCCCCTCCGCACCGAGCCTCGTGACCGTGACCCGCGAGGGAAAGCGGATCGATGCGGTCGCGCAGACCAGCAAGCAAGGCTACGTGTTCCTTTTCGATCGCACGACGGGGGCGCCCTTGTTTCCGATCGAAGAGCATCCGTTCCCCGCGAGCACGATGGAGGGCGAGGTGGCGGCGCCGACGCAGCCGCTCCCGACCCGGCCCGCACCCTTTGCGCGCCAGCGTCTCACGGAAGACATGCTCACGAGCCGCACGCCGGAGGCCCGGCAGAGCGCGCTGGAGGCGTTTCGAAAACTCCGCAGCGAGGGGCAGTTCGTTCCGTTCCGCGCGGATCGGGACACCATCGTCTTCCCCGGCTATGACGGTGGCGCGGAGTGGGGCGGCTCCGCTTTCGATCCGGAGAGCGCGCTCCTCTACGTCAACGCCAACGAGATGGCGTGGACGGGAGGACTCGCCCCCAGCGTCGCCGTGAAAGGCGGGCGCACCCTCTACCTGCAGTCGTGTGCGTCCTGCCACCGGGACAACCAGCGCGGCGCTCCGCCTCAGATCCCGTCGCTCGTCGGCATCGCCCGTCGCCGGCCCGAAGGCGATCTGTACCGGATCATCCGCAAGGGCGAAGGCCGCATGCCCGGCTTCCCGAACCTGTCGGACGAGGAAGTGGATGCGCTCGTCGATTACATTCGGACGGGTCGAAGCCGGAGGGTCGCCGCGGGGCCGTCTCCCGTGTCCCTCAAGTACCGCTTCACCGGGTACAAGAAATTCCTGGATCCGGACGGGTATCCCGCCATCGCTCCGCCCTGGGGCACCTTGACCGCGATCAACCTCGATACGGGCGCGCAGGCGTGGCAGGTGCCGCTCGGCGAATACCCCAAGCTGGCCGCGGCCGGGCTGACGAACACGGGCAGCGAGAACTACGGCGGACCCGTCGTCACCGCGGGTGGCCTCGTCTTCATCGGGGCCACGAGCTTCGACAAGAAGGTCCGCGCCTTCGACAAGGCCACCGGCGAGCGGCTCTGGGAGACGACGCTGCCGTTCTCGGCCACCGGTACCCC
The DNA here is from genome assembly GCA_003222295.1 of Acidobacteriota bacterium. Classification (GTDB taxonomy): domain Bacteria; phylum Acidobacteriota; class Vicinamibacteria; order Fen-336; family Fen-336; genus AA29. The sequence continues at coordinate 2,307 of QHVP01000406.1, forward strand.
CGCGACCTACGAAGTCGCCGGTCGCCAGTTCGTGCTCGTCCCCGCGGGGGGCGGCAAGGACGGCGGCCCGAGCGGCGGCCTCTACGTCGCGTTCGCGCTGCCGACGGCGAACGCGACGGCCTCACTCCCGAGTGGTAGATAATGGCGGACGAGCGGCGATGAGTGAGCGATCTGCGATCGAAACGCCTGACGCCAAAGTCAATGCTGCGATGCCGTGGCTGGGCGTGGCCTTTGTGTTGCTTCTTTCCCTGCCTGCACTCCTTGGCGGCGTCGTGTTGATACTCGTCCGCATGTGGCCCAGCCATGCGGGGCCCGACACTGCTCTCAACCGTGCCTTCGTGGCGTTTCTAGAGGGAAGCATCGTTCTGCCCATCTTGAGCCTACCGACTACCCTGCTTGCGATGGCGGTTGGGGTCTGGGCCACGTGGCGTGGGGGAATGAAGACGGCGCACGGGAAGGTCGTGGCCGTCGTCCTTGTGGTTGCGATCGTCTCGACCGTGGCCTACTTTGTCTCGTTCAATAGCGTCATGCGGGGATTGGCGCACCACCAGGCCGGGCGGTCGCGATGAGCTGCCCTTGACGACCGCAGTGCCCAAAGCTGAAGACGACGGCCGGCGGGAGCTCGTCATCGTGTCGCTGCTATGTCTGCCGGCGATTCTGGGTGGGC
>QHVP01000019.1 GCA_003222295.1 Acidobacteriota bacterium
TCCACCGCGCGACCCCTTCCGGCCAGCTCTCCTCGATGCCCTCGCGCCAGACGAGGCCGGGCGCCACCGCATTCACGCGGATCCCGTGCGTGGCCAGCTCCTGCGCGGCGGCACGCGTCAGCTGGAGCACGCCCGCCTTGGCCGCGTTGTAGTGGCTGTGTCCGGGCGCGGGATGCTCGGCCTCGATGGACGTGATGTTGACGATGGCGCCGCCCGTCTCCTGACGCGCCATCTCCCGCGCCGCGGCCTGGGTGCACAGGAAGGTGGTGCGGAGGTTGGAGGCGATCACCTCGTCCCACTGGGCGGCGGTCATGTCGAGAAGGCCGGCCATCGGGTAGGTGCCGGCATTGTTGACGAGCACGTCCAGACGGCCGAAGGCCTCGACGGCGCGCGACACCAGCCGCGCGACGTCGTCTTCGCGGCCGAGGTCACCTGCCGCGCGGACGGCACGCCCGCCCTCGCCCGTGATCCTGAGGACGAGCGCCGCCGCTTCGTCGCCGTGGCGACGGTAGTGGGCGACGACGGCCGCGCCCGCCTCCGCGAATCGGGCGGCGATCCCCCCGCCCAGTCCTCCGCCCGCCCCGGTGACGAGGACGACCTTTCCCCGGAAGTCCAGCAGCGACGCGACGCGCGGTGTCTCCATGTCGGCTTCCTCCTCGCGTCGCTCGTCTCGGAGCCGCAAGACAAAGGTCCGTCAGGTGCCTTCGGCCGTGTTGAGGGCACGCGCGAGGTAGAACTCCTCGAGCACCTGCCGCACGTGGGGATACGAGGTGGTGATCTGGTCGAGGGTCGCCCGCTCCAGCTCGAGCAGCTCACAGTGGGTGGCGGCGGTGACGGTGGCGGACCGCGCCTTGCCGGACAGGACCGAGATCTCGCCGAAGAAGTCGCCTTCCTTCAGGCTGCGCATCAGGAGCTGCCCGCCTTGCGTCGTGTCGCGCACGAAGGTCTTGACCGTGCCCGTGGTGATCACGAACAAGCTGTCGCCGCGGTCGCCTTCGGTGAGCACGATGTCGCCCGGCTCGAAGGTGAGGAGGCGCAGCCCCCGGATGACCGCGACCAGCTCGTCGCGAGAGAAGCCGCTGAAGAGGGGCGTGTCCACGAAGGCGGGCCCCTCCGCGGCACCGGGGCCGGGACCGGGGAGCGGCCGCGCCGGCGCGGCGGCCGCAGCCGGTCGCTGGAGCGCGTCCTGGATCACGTCCAGGATCTGGATCTCGACCTCCTCGACCGTGATCGGCTCTCCCTCCGCGGCCGGTGACGACCCTTCTTCCTGACGCGTCGACGGCACCCAGCTCGCGCCTCGCGCCGCCGCGATGCGCTCCTCGGCGCTGTAGGTGCGCGGCGCGGCAAACTGCTCGGGGGAGAACGTGCTCGCCGCCCAGCTCGGCGGCTCGTAGCCCACCGCCTTGTCGCCCTGGGGATCCCAGCCCCGCGTCCGTCGCTCCTTGGTCTTGATGAGATCGGCAAGCTTGAGCTCGACGTCCGCGCGGCCCGGATCGATCCTCTGGACCTTCTTGAGGAGCGCGATGCTCTTGGCGGCCTGGCCTTCGGCGGCCAGGGCGTCGGCCAGCTCCAGCAGCACGGGCGCGGCCTCGCGCTCGCGGCCGGCCAGCACCAGCGCGTCCGCCAGCTTCATGCGCAGCCGCAGGTCGCCGCCGTGCCGCTGGAGGAGCTGACGCAGGGCCTCGATGGCCTGCGGGTACTTGCGTCGGGCCATGAGCGCGTCCGCGTCCTTCGAGCCGCCCAGCCATTCCAGGACCATGCCTTGGCTCCCTCGCCTGCCCGGGGCGATCATACTCCCGGCGCTCCGCGCGACGGCGCGGAGTAAGATTCGCCACCGTGCCGGACCTCAGCCTCGATGCGGACTCGGTCGCGCGGACGGTCGCGCTCCTGCGCCGGCGCATCGACGAGCGCTTCCCCGACTCCGGCCTCGGCCGCGTCTGCCGCGAGCTGGACCGCATCACCGGGCAGACGCGGGAGCGTGCGGCCTGGATCGCCACCCCGATCCTGGGGTTGCGCGTCGGCGTGGGCGCCCTGCTCGCGGTCATCGCCGCCGGCCTGGCCGGTACCGTGCTCTCGCTGCACCGCCCGAACCAGCCCCTGGAGGTCTTCCAGTTCGTCCAGCTCCTCGAGTCCGGCATCAACGACGTCGTCCTCGTGGGGGCCGGCGCCTTCTTCCTGCTCACGCTGGAAACGCGCGTCAAGCGCCGCCGGGCCCTGGCCGCGATCCGCGAGCTGCGCGCGATCGCGCACATCATCGACATGCACCAGCTCACCAAGGACCCGGAGTGGATCGTCACCCCGGGCCGGGAATCCGCCCTCCTGCCCGACCGGGCCCTGACGCGGTTCGAGCTGTCGCGCTACCTCGACTACTGCAGCGAGATGCTGTCCATCACGGGAAAGATCGCCGCCCTCTATATCCAGGACTTCGACGACGACGTCGCGCTGTCCGCGGTGAACGAGGTGGAGAACCTCACCACCGGGCTTTCGCGCAAGATCTGGCAGAAGCTGATGATCGTCTATGCGATGGGTCCGGAAAGTCCGTGATCAGGGCTGCGCGATCGACCAGATGCCCCGGCCGTGCGTCGCCGCGTAGAGCTTCTTGTCCGGTCCGACCTGGATGTCGAGCGCCGTCGTGTAGGGGAGGTTCGAGCCCAGGCGTGACCAGGTCGCGCCGCCGTCGGACGAGATCACGACGCCGAGGTCCGTGGCCACGACCAGCCGGCCCGAGCTGACCAGCACGTCGTTGACGGGCACGTCCGGCAGGTTCCCGCTGACGTCGGACCAGGTGGCTCCGCCGTCGCGCGTCTTCCAGAGGTGGCCGAGGCCCGCGCCCGGCCCCTCCACCCATCGACGCGAGAACCCGTTGAATCCGACGTAGGCCGTCCGCCCGCTGGGGTCGGAAGGGTCGATGGACAGCGCGGCCACGTAGCGGTTGGGCAGCGCCGCGGGAAGGGCGAGCTGGCGCCACGTGCCGCCGACGTTGGTCGAGATGCCGCGCGCGAACCCGACCGGGTTGCAGGGCCCGCACCACGCGGTCCAGATGACGTCGCTGAGGCTGGCCACGGCGGTGGTGGAGTGGGCCGTGCCGTTGTTGAAGACGGGGACCCATTCCGCGCCGGACTGGATGGAGAAGCCGCGCGTGTTGGTCCAGACGTACTGGCCTCCCGCCACCCAGTGGTCCTTGTTGGCGGCGTCGGGCTCGAAGGGGGCGATGAAGCGCGGGAAGGGATCGTGGGGATCCACGTCGCGGACCGCGCGCACGGTCCCGTCGGATCGCCCGCAGTTCTCGGTCAGCTCCATGGCCAGGAAGACGTACTCGCCCAGGATCCGGCACCCGTCGTCGGGATCGACGAGAGTGTCGCCGCCGTCGCCTCCGAACGGGGATCCCATCGTGCCGCTGCCCGAGAGGTCCTCCGGCAGCAGCAGCGAGCCGCCGTTGTCCTGCAGGCCGCCGGAGACGGCCACGCCTCCCGCCACCTTGCCCACCGCCACCGAGTAGTACTGGAGCGTGCGCACGTTCGCGTTGAGGCTCACCCAGTCCGTGGCGTTCCCGTTCTTGTTGACGCGCCCGCGCAGGGGACGCGTGTAGATGCCGCCGTCGTTGCCCACGTAGAGCTTGCCCCCCGCGATGGCCACCGAATGCTGGTCCGGGTGCGTGGTCGGCGGACAGTTGTTCTGGGCGTCGATGAACGACCAGCAGGGGAAGTCGAAGTTCCAGTAGGGGCCGATCGCGTTCCAGTGCGTGCCGCCGTCCTCGGTCTCGAAGACTTCCTCGAGGCCGACGAATACGTGGTCGGCGTCGTCGGGGTCGACGTCGAGGAACTGGTTGTACCAGGCCTGGATGCCCACGTGGTAGAAGGTCGCGCCCTGCAGCGCGGAGCCGCTGGCCCCGAGCTGGCCGGAGTCGGCGATCCGGTTCCACGGCCCGGCGGGGTCCCCGCTCGGCGACACGAAGACGCCGCCCAGCGCGGTCTGGAATGAGTTCGTATAGTGCGTCATCGACTCCATGAGGGCGTAGAGGCGTGAGCCGTCGCTCGCGTAGGCGAGGGTGGCGCGCCCGTCGTCGTTGGGGTTGAGGGCGCCGCCAGGATTCACGAGCGCGAAGCTCTCTCCGCCGTCGGTCGAGAGATAGAAGCCGTTGTAGGGGGCGCCATCGCGCCAGGCGCAGTTGGCCAGCACGCGCTGGCCGGAGCCGCTGGGATCGACGGCGACGTCGTTGCAGATGTTGTTGTACGCGGACTGGAGGTCCGGGCGCGGGACGCCGTTCACGACGGGATCGGGCACCGGGTAGAGCACGCGCCGCCAGGCCCCCGTCTTCGTCCCCGCTCCGTGCTTCCAGACGCCGCGCGACGTGGCCGCGTACGCGGTGCCGATGCCGTCGAAGCGGACCTTCCCGATGAGCGTGCTCTCCAGCTCGCTTCCGCCCACGCGGTCGGTGGCGGAGAACATGCTCGTCTTCGGCTTGGCCAGGCGGTAGACTCCCGACCCGACGTAGGAGGTGGCGCCGGTGTTGGCCTCGCCGGTGGCGAGCCATAGCGCGCCGTCCGGCGCCAGCCGCAGGTCGCCTACGGAGAGGGTCGGCAGGCCGTCCGTCAGCGGCGTCCAGGTGGCGCCGCCATCGGCCGAGCGGAAGACGCCGCCCGCCGCTCCTCCGATATAGATGTAGCCGGAGCCTGCGGCCAGGCCGGTGATGCGTCCGGCCACCAGGCCGGCGCCGCCGCTGGAGTTCGACGCGAAGGGGTCGCGATAGCGCGGGTCGTCCGAGTTGTAGGGACGCACCGTCACTTCGGACCAGTTGCGGCAGCACGACACCGGGGGCCAGGCGCGCCTGGGCGAACTGCTCGGCGCCGATCTGCGATTCCACGCTTTCGTCGCCGGCCTCTCCCACCTTGGAGAAGCGCTCGCGATGCGCCCCGTGCGGCTTCGCCTTCCCTGGGGACGCCGGCGGTGAGCTCATGGCGGCAAGGACGGCGACGGCGTAGGCGGACGCGAAGAACAGCTTCATCACCGAGACGCGAGCTCTCATGGGTATCGTCCTCATTGGCCGCGTGAGGCGGCCGCGAGCCATGCTGGGGGCGCGAGGATCAGGCGGGGATTTACGGGGTGTCGCGTGCGCAGGCCCCTTTGTGGATGGCGGGGAAACGGCGCAGATCTTAGCCGCGAGGAGCGGGCGCTGTCAAAGCACCGAGGTCAGG
>QHVP01000409.1 GCA_003222295.1 Acidobacteriota bacterium
AGGATGAACGCGCCCCCGCGGTAGCGGCCGGCCAGGACGTTCGCGGTGTCGAACGACAGGCCCAGGGGAGACCGGTGGGTCGTGAACGTTCCCAGCGACCGCCCCACCTCATTCGCCTTCAGCACCGCGCCCGTGGCCGGGTCGCGAAAGCTGTTCGCGTCCGCTCCCAGGTTCGGGATCGGATCGGTGAGAGGCACGGACGGCCGCGGCGGATACGTCGGGTCGTCGTGGAAGAAGCCGTGCTGATAGGCGTAGAACCGGTGGTCGACGAGCTTGTCCGCTTCGGGGTCGTAGCCGGGGAACTGCTGAGGGGTGTCGTTCGTGCCCATGCGCCAGGGGAAGCCGTAGTGCCCGCCCTCGCGCAGCCAGTTGAGCTCGTCGTTGTCGTCGCGGTCGCCGGAGTTGTCCCCGGAGAGGAGATCGCCGGCGGCGTTGAAGGCGGGGTCGAAGCTGTTCCTCACGCCGCGGGCGAAGACGTAACCCGCGCCCTCCAGGAGCGCCTCATCGTCGGGCAGGACGATGCCGTTCCCGGCCGCGGGCAGCCGGAAGATCTTGGCCGTGAGGGGCACCTCCCGCAGCCCCGGAAAGCGGCCGCCGCTCGTCTGCACCTCGCCGTGATCCGTCCGCGAGCCGCTGTTCACGTAGAGGGACCGGCCATCCGGGCTCACCGCGATGCCGTTCCACTCGTGGTCGAAGGCGGTGTTGCTGCGCGGATAGGGGACGGTCTGGGCGAGGGTCGACCAGACACGCTGGTCTCCGCTGACGCGCGCGCCGCGCCGGATGGTGGCGACGCCGTCGAGGCCGTCGATCTGGTTGCCGACGACATAGAGCGTGCCGTCCGGGCCGAAGGCCATTCCCTGCGCATCGGTGGTGCCGGTGTCCAGCGACGTGTAGAGCCGCTCGAAGCTGGGCGCGCCCTGGGCGGGAATGGTCAGGCGAAAGACGTCGCCGCCGCGTTTGAGGACGAAGAGCGCACTCGAATCCGGGTCGCGGACGAGCCGCACGGACGTCTCGGGCCCGCCCGTATCGACGATGCGCCGGATCGTGAACTCCGTCGAGGGCGTCGGGTTGACCGGACTCTCGCCACTCCCGCACGCGCCGGCAAGGAGGAAGGCGGATGCCGCGACTGCGCTTCGGATGGGTCGAGCACTCGTGGCCGGCCGGAGCAAGCCCGCGTCCGCGCTACCGCGCCACCGCGCGAGGCGGTTCCTCGATCACGCGCCGCGCCCCCTCCGCCGCGCGGACGAGCGATTCCAGGAACGCGATCACCTCGCCGGGCGAGTCGACCGAATAGCGCGCGGAAGACGTCCCTCCGCCGACGCGGACCGTCCAAGCCTCGCCGCGCAGGCACTGGAACAGGTCCTCGTCCGTGCGGTCGTCGCCGATGGCGAGCCGGAATCCCGCGTCGGGACGCAGCGACTGCAGGCGCTCGACGACGGCGCCCTTGTTGGCCCAGGCGAAGCGCACCTCGACCGTCTTGTTCCCGCGGATGGCCTGCAGCTCCGTCTCCGCCAGCATCTCGTCGAGGGTGGCCACCAG
>QHVP01000020.1 GCA_003222295.1 Acidobacteriota bacterium
CGGACATCCATCTGGGCGACTACCTCAAGACCTTCGAGAAGGTACAGGTGCCGCTGATCCTGGAGCATCCGCGCCCGACGCGCCTCACCCCGCCGAGCGGCAAGGTGGTCGGCACCATCGTCGACATGCAGGACGACGCCACCATCGCCGGCGATCGCCAGATCATGACCCTCAACCTCGGGACGGCCAACGGAATCACCCCCGGCAACCTGCTCCTCGTCTACAAGGTGATGTACCCCTCGGTTCCCACGCCGCGTATCGTCCTGGGCGAAGTGGTGGTCGTCGCCGTCCGCGAACGCACGGCCACCGTGCGCATCCTCAGCTCCAACGACGCGATGATGCCGGGAGACAAGGCCGAGCTTCAGTAGAGGAGTGCAGGCCGGCGGCTTGACCTCGAACACATAGAGCAGCGTCGCCCCCTGCCGATCGATGGTGTGGACGAGCCGACCGGGGGTGTGGCGGTGATCCCCGAAGCGCGTCGTGGCCAGCGCGAAGTTCGGGTTGTCGTCCAGGGAGACCGGCGTGAAGAGACGCCGCCCCTCTTCGGTCTTCTTCAAGTAATAGGAGGTCTGCAGGAGGATCGAGTGCCCGCCCACGCGGATCCTCTCTGGGCAGCTGGCCTGCGCGTACTGCGCCAGCAACCACTCCGCCCCCTCCTTGTAGGTGAGGCACCAGTAGTCGGTGTCATATTTCTCCACCGCCTGGCGCAGCCCTCCCGCCACCAGGCGATTGAAGTAGATCGCCTCGTAGGGATGCAGCGCGATCATGTCGGACAGCGTCAAGGCGCCGAGTCCGGCCAGCGCGACCGCCGCGATCCGGCCGTCGGCATAGCGGATGCGCGCGCGAAAGTACGAGGCCGCCGACGCACCGGCCACCGCGGCCAGGAGCGGCACCACGAACAGGAAATGCCGCAAGCCGTCGTACAGAGGCGTGTGCCGTGCGACCACCCACCCCACCGGCAGCGTCGCGACGAGGACCACCCAGCCGGCCTGGACGAGCTTGACCCGCGTCCCCAGCGGCCACGTCGGCCGCCGCAGGAGGCTGGCCAGCCCCCACACGCCGAGGAGGCCCGCGACCAGGTAGGTCTCGGGCATGGTGAGGGCGAACCATCTCGGGATGTAGAAGCGCGAGACCGTGCCGTTGAGCACGTACTGGCCGTCGTAGAAGACCACCATGGTCTCCCAGAAGCGCGAGAACGCACCCAGCGCGCGGAAGGGATTACGGAAGGGGGCGACCTGTGCCCATGGCCACGAGACGACCATGACCGCCCATCCGATGACGACGACCACGAGCCAGGCCAAGGCCAGGCGACGCAGGTCGCGCGGAGGGATGGCCTCCGTGTCCGCCCGGGCCCGCGATCGGACCAGAGCCACCGCCGCCCAGAGCAGCAGGGCGAATCCGAACAGCACGATGCCGGCCACGCGCACGCCGGCCGCCACCCCGATGGCGGTCGCGGCGGCGAGGACGTCACGCCGCCGCAGTCGCGGGCTGCGGTCGCTGACGGACAGGATGACGCAGACCGCGACCGCGAAGGTCGCTGCGAACGGAATGTCCTTGGGGTTGTTGAACGCGTGGCCGTAGAAGGGCGGCGTGAGCGCCAGCAGGAGCGTCGCGAGCACGCCGCCCAGCGGCCCACCCAGGCGCCTTCCCATGCGCAGGACGGCGACGAAGGCCGCGAGGGCGAAGAGGACGTTCACGACGTGACGCGTCTCGTAGGGATCGAGCGGCGAGACGCTGGCCGCCGCTTCGGCCACGCCCTCGAACAACGCCCCGTACATCGAGATGTCCTCCTCGGCCACTGCGGATCGGTCGGCGCCCAGGGTGGCGTACCAGTGGAGCACGCGCCGCGCGTACCGGTGCTGCACTCCCTCGTCCCCGGTCATGCCGTAGTCGAGGACGGTCGACAGCATCACCGCCGCGATCACGGCGACGAGGAGGGCGGAGACGGCGCGTGCGCGCGCAGGGAGGGCCATCGGCGAAGGAACGGATTCTAACGTGCCGCGTGCTACCCTCCCGCGGTGATCGGGTCCCGCCGGCTCTCCCCGACGACGCTCTGGATCGCCGGCCTCCTGATCGCCTACTTCGCCACGCGCCTCGCCGCCCTCACCGTACTGCCCATCTTCTTCGACGAGACGGGCCACATCCGCTGGGCCATCTGGATCTCGCAGGGGCAGAAGATCGAGAAGCCCTGGCAGTACGGCAAGGGGCTGCCGATCTTCGCAAGCGCCCTCCTCTTCCCGTGGGCCCGCGATCACTACCTCTGGGCGAGCCGGGCGCTGACCGTCCTGTTCGGGGCGGGGACGCTGGCGGGTGCGATCCTCCTCGGACGCGCGCTCGGCGGACCGCGCGCGGGCTGGCTGTCCGGCCTCTTCTACGTCGCGTGTCCCTACGCTCTCGTCTACGACCGCCTGGCCCTGACCGACCCCGCGCTGGGCACCTTCGCCGCCTTCGTGGCCGTCCTCTGCCTGCGTCTGGCCGAGCGCTGGCGCGCACGGGACGGCGTCGCCCTCGGCCTTGCCCTCGCCCTGGCCGTGTTCGCGAAGGCCCTCGGCATCCTTCTCTTCTTCGCCCCCGCGGCCGCCGTCCTCCTCATCGCGCCGCGACGGCTCCGGCATCCGCGGCCGCTGATCGTGACCTACGGCGTGGCCGGCGCCCTCACCGCCTATCCCCTGCTGCGCTACTTCCAGGTGACCGCCACCGTGCGCGTCGCGGTCTCCAAGAGCAATGCCGGCCTGCTCGAGCGGCTGGCGGAGAACCTGCCCCTCTGCGCGTCGTGGCTGTGGGGCTACTGGACTCCCGTCCTCATTGCGCTGGCCGTCTTCGCGCTCCTGCGCGCGGCATTCCTGCGCGCGCGAAAGGTCGCGTTCGCGGCCCTCCTGATCGCCGTGCCCATCTTCGCCTTCGCCGGCGTGGGTGACATCTGGTTCCCGCGTTACCTCGTGTTCCTGACCGCGCCCTTCGTGGCCCTCGCCGCCTGGGGCGCGCACCAGCTCGCGACGGCGGTCGAGGGCCGGAGCCGCGGCCGGGCACGGGCGATGACGACAGCGGGCCTCGTGGTCGCGCTGCTGCCCGCCGCGCGAACCGACTGGGACCTGGTCTCGGACCCCTCGCGCGCGAAACTCGTCGAGATCGACCGGTTCCAGTACGTCACGGGCTGGCCCTCGGGCTACGGCGTCCGCGACACCCTCGACTTCGTACGCGCGGAGAAGGCGCTCCACCCCGAGGGCATCACCGTGGTGACCCATGCCCGCACCGTCCGCACGACGGCGCGCGCGCTGGACCTCGAGTTCGCCTACAAGCCGGAGGTGCGGGTGGAGGACCTCAACTTCGACCAGCCCGACGGCGCCTTGCCCCTGCTCGTGGAATGGGCGCAGGAGCGCCCCACCCTCGTCGTCATCGAGCCGCCGCAGGGCAAGAGCCGGCGGCCGGATCCCGCGCTCTTCGCCGGCCTCGAGGGCGTCCTCGTGGCGCGCACGTTCAAGCCGGACGGGAGTCTGTGCGACGAGATCTATCGCCTCTGCGGCGGCGCGCGCTGCAGGAACGTATCCGGGGTCCCCTACTCGGGCACATTCCTGGCGAGAGGCGGAGCCGGTTCGGGGGGCGCCTCCGGCCGGGCCGCCGTCCGATACACCTCACGGTAGAAGCGCCAGAAGTAGTCGACCCCGGAGACGAGGGCGAGGACGACCACCAGCCACAACGTGGCCAGCGCCGGCGCGTGCAGCAGCGCGAAGCGTGGATGGCGCGCGAGCAGCAGCAGGAAGATGGCGACGACCTGCGCCACCATCTTGCCCTTGCCGAGGCCGGAAGCGGGAATGAGATGGCCCCATCCCGCGGCCACGTTGCGCAGCCCGGTGACGGCGAGCTCGCGCCCGAGGATGATCATCACCATCCAGGCCGGCACCGCGTCCATCTCGACGAGGGATAGGAACGCCGCCGCGGTGAGGAGCTTGTCCGCGAGGGGGTCGAGAAGGATCCCCAGCTTGGTGACCTGGTTGCGCCGCCGCGCGAAGTAGCCGTCCAGATAGTCGGTCAGTACGGCCAGGCCGAAGATCCCCATCCCCAGCATCAAGCCTTCGTCCGTACGGGCGCGGGTCAGGAGCACGACCACGAGCACGGGGACGAGGAAGATGCGGAGGACGGTGAGGGCGTTGGGGAGATTCACCCCGTGGGCCTCAGATCTTGACGATCTTCGGGGAGCGGATGCCCTTGGTGGCATTCCGCGTGTCCACGATGACGGCCGCCGCCTCGACGATGTCCCGGTACGGATAGGAGCTGTGGTCGGTCACGATCACCACGATATCGGCGGCGCGCACGGACGAGATCAGGTCCTGCGAGCGCATGACCGTGTGGTCCAGATGCAGCTCGGGGACGTACGGATCATTGTAGCCGACGCGCGCGCCCTTCCCCTCCAGGATCTTGATGATGTCGAGGGCCGGCGACTCGCGCACGTCCTCGATGTCGCGCTTGTAGGTCACCCCCAGCACGAGCACGCTCGACCCCTTCACGCTCTTCTCGCGCTCGTTGAGGGCGTCGGCCACGACCTCGCACACGTAGTCGGGCATGTTCGAGTTGATCTCACCCGCCAGCTCGATGAACCGCGCGCGGTAGTTCAGTGTCTTGAGCTTCCAGGAGAGGTAGAGGGGATCGATCGGGATGCAGTGCCCGCCGAGGCCGGGCCCCGGATAGAACGGCATGAACCCGAACGGCTTGCTGGCCGCGGCCTCGATCACCTCCCACACGTCCACACCCAGGCGGTCGCACATGAGGGCGACTTCGTTGACGAGGCCGATGTTCACGCTGCGGAAGGTGTTCTCCAGGAGCTTGACCATCTCCGCGGTCTGGGTGGAGGAGACGGGGATCACGGTGTCGATGGCGCGCGCGTAGAGGGCCTTGGCCACGCGCGTGCAGGTCTCGGTCATCCCGCCGATGATCTTGGGCGTGTTGCGCGTGTTGTAGCGCGCGTTGCCGGGGTCCACGCGCTCGGGCGAGAAGGCCAGGAAGAACGACTCGCCGACCTTGAGTCCCCTCGCCGTCATGATGGGGAGGATCAGCTCTTCCGTCGTGCCCGGATAGGTCGTGCTCTCCAGGACCACGAGCTGGCCGGGCTTGAGCCGCTCTCCGATGGCCTTGGCCGCGTCCACCACCATCGTGAGGTCGGGGTCCTTCGTCTTGCCGAGCGGCGTGGGCACGCAGATGATCACCGCGTCGCACTCGCGCAGCCGATCGAAATCGCAGCTGGCGTCGAGCCGCTTGGACTCCACGAGCGCCTTCACGCGTGCGGCGGGAACGTCCTTGATGTAGGACTCTCCGCGGTTGACGGCGCCGACCTTCTCGGCGGACAGGTCGAAGCCGGTGACGCGCAGCCCGCCGGTGGCGAACTCGACGGAGAGGGGAAGCCCGACGTACCCGAGACCGACGATTCCCAGGTGCGCCTCTCCCGTCCGGAGCTTGTCTTCCAGGCGCCTGGCCAGGTCGCTCACATCGCCCTCCCGGAAGTCCGCAACCGCAGGAACAAACGACCGACTATAGTCGATCGCGTCTTTCGGTGTCCATCGCGATGCTATGATCCGCGGCACGCGTGGCCTGCCCGCGCGAACCTATGAAGGCAGTGATCCTGGCCGGAGGAGAAGGCACCCGGCTTCGCCCCCTCACCCTCAGCGTTCCCAAGCCGGTGGTCCCGGTGGTGGACCGTCCGTTCCTCCGCCACCAGCTGGACCTCCTGGCCCGCGCCTCCATCTCGGAGATCGTGTTCTCCGTCGCCTATCAGCCGGAGCGCATCCAGGCCGTGTTCGGCGACGGCACCGCCCTCGGGCGCCGGATCCACTACGCCGTGGAGGAGACGCCGCTGGGCACGGGCGGCGCGGTCAAGAACGCCGAGCGCCATCTCGACGAGACCACGGTGGTGTTCAACGGCGACGTGCTCACGGACGTGGACCTGCCGGCGGTGGTGCGCGCGCACCGGGAGAGCGGCGCCAAGGCGACGCTCGTGCTGACCCCCGTGCCCAACCCGGCCGCCTACGGCCTGGTGGAGACGGATGCGAGCGGCCGCGTGAAGAGCTTCATCGAGAAGCCGAGCGATCCGAGCCAGATCACGACCGACACCGTCAACGCGGGGATCTACGTCCTCGACACGTCGACCCTCGCCCTCATGCCGCCCGGCCAGAACCACTCGATCGAGCGCGCGTTCTTCCCCGCTCTCCTCCGGCGCGGCGACCTCGTACGGGCCTGGGTCCATCGCGGGTACTGGATCGATATCGGCACCCCGGAGAAGTACCTGCAGGTGCATCGCGACATCCTGCAGGCGCGCTTCCCCGTCCATCTCGAGGGCGAGCCGCGCAACGGGGGCTGGGCCCACTCCACGGCGCGCATCGACGCGGGCGCCGAACTGGAGGGCCGCTTCTACGTGGGACCGGGATGCCGGATCGACGCGGGCGCGCACGTCGGACCGGACGCCGTGCTGACGGCGGGCGTCACCGTGGCCACCGGCGCCTGGGTGCGCGACTCCGTCGTGTGGGAGGGCAGCACGCTCGCGGAGTCCTGCCGCGTCGACGGCTCGCTCCTCGGCGCGCGCGTCCATGTCGGCCGGCACGCCTGCCTCGCCCCCGGCGCGGTCCTGGGCGAGGCCACCGTGATCAGCGACCACTCGCGCACGCGCTGACCGGGCCCACGCACGCCCGCGGGGCGCGACGTAGAATCCAGGCCATGGGCACAAGCGTCGATCCCGGCATCTTCAAGGCCTACGACATCCGCGCCCTCTATCCGGGCCAGATTGGCGGCGAGGTCGCGCGCCGCGTGGGCCGGGCCTTCATCGACTACCTCGGCGGCGCTCCCAAGCGGATCGCGGTGGGGCGTGACGTGCGGCTCTCCTCCCCCGAGATCGCGGGCGGCTTCATCGACGGCGCGCGCAGCGAGGGCGCCGAGATCACCGACATCGGCGTGGTCGGGACGGACATGATGTACTTCTACGTCGCCTCCCAGGACCTCGACGGAGGCGCCATCGTCACCGCCTCGCACAATCCGAAGGAATACAACGGCATCAAGATGGTGCGCCGCGGCGCGCTCGCCCTCAGCGGCGACGCCGGCATCAAGGAGATCAAGGAAGCGATCATGGCCGGTCGCTTCGCGGACAAGGGGACGAAGGAAGGCAAGGTCATCGCCCGCACCATCAGCGACGAATACGCGGACCACTGCCTCGGGTTCATCGACCTCACGAAGGTGCCCCGCATCAAGGCGGTGCTCGACCCCGGCAACGGCATGGGCGCCATCGGGGCCAGCGCGATCTTCAAGCGCCTGCCCCTCGAGCTCGTCAAGATGTATTTCGACCTGGACGGCACCTTTCCCAACCATCCGCCGGACCCGCTCGAGGAGCCCAATCGCCGCGAGATCATGGAGCGCGTGGTGGCGGAGAAGGCGCGGCTCGGGATGGCCTGGGACGGGGACGCCGACCGCTGCTTCTTCATCGACGATACCGGCCAGTTCGTGCCCGGCGACTTCGTCACCGCCCTCCTCGGCGAGTCTTTCGTCAAGAAGTTTCCCGGGGCCAAGATCGTCTACGACGTGCGCGCCTCGCGCGCGGTGCGTGACCGCGTGCAGGCCGCGGGCGGCGTCGCCCTCATGAACCGCGTCGGGCACGCGTTCATCAAGAAGCGCATGCGCGACGAGAACGCCGTCTTCGGGGGCGAGGTCTCGGGGCACTTCTACTTCCGCGACAACTGGTTCGCGGACAACGGCATAATCCCGGCCCTGCTCGTGCTGGAGCTCCTCGGGCTCGAGGGCCGGAAGATGAGCGAGCTGC
The DNA here is from genome assembly GCA_003222295.1 of Acidobacteriota bacterium. Lineage (GTDB taxonomy): Bacteria > Acidobacteriota > Vicinamibacteria > Fen-336 > Fen-336 > AA29. The sequence goes on from QHVP01000020.1 coordinate 7,796, forward strand.
TCGCTCCGCTGCGCTCCAAGTACTTCATCACGGGCGAGATCAACTCGAAGGTCGCGGACGCAGCGGCCGCGCTGCGCCGCCTCGAGGAGCGCTATGGCGACGCCCAGATCACGAAGATGGACGGCGTCTCCATGGACTACCCCGACTGGCACTTCAACGTGCGCCTGTCCAACACGGAGCCACTGCTGCGGCTCAACCTCGAGGCCTTCTCGCACGAGGACATGGTCCGGCGACGCGACGAGGTGCTCGCCCTCATTCGCGGCTGATCACCTGTCGGGCGTCGCCGGCGATGAGGGGCGCGGGGTGCGCAGCCTCGCTCCGGGCGCCCGCATGTCTTCTCAGAGGACGGCGCGTGGGTCCCCACCCACGCGATCAGCAATAA
>QHVP01000053.1:0-3975 GCA_003222295.1 Acidobacteriota bacterium
TTCCTGCCCGTGGTGTTCCTCCACTTCTGCCTGGCCTTCCCCGAGCGGAGGCTGTCGACCTCACGCGCGTGGGTCATTCCCGCGGCCTACATGCCGGCGCTGGTCCTGGCCGGAGCGGCGGTGGCCAGCCAGGTGCTGTTCGTGACCAGCCCGCCCGGGCACCGCGAGGTCCTCTGGCGTATCACCTCCATCATCGACGCCTGGAAGCCGCTGTACTTCGCGACCCTTTTCGCGGTGTCCTTCGGGATCCTGCTCGGCTCCTACCGGCGGACGCGCAGCCTGACCGCGCGCAAGCAGATGAAATGGCTGGTCTGGGGCACCGGCGCGGGTGTGATGCCGTTCTTCCTCTTCTACGCGATCCCGTTCGCCCTGGGCGGCGAGCCGCGCCAGGCCATGGAGCTGGCCGGATACATCCCGCTCGCCCTCATCCCGCTCTCGCTGGCCTACGCCGTGGTCAAGCACCGGCTGATGGACGTCGAGCTGATCTTCCGCCGCACGCTCGTCTACATCCTGGCCCTGGCCGCCATCCTGGGCATGTGCCTGCTCGCGGTGAACCTGTTCCAGGTGCTGCTGGCCTCGGACCAGGAGCCGCACGTTACCGTCATCGCGATCCTCTCCACGATGGTGGTGGCGCTGCTCTTCAGCCCGGTCAAGAACCGGATCCAGGAAGGCATCGACCGCCTCTTCTTCCGCGAGCGCTACAACTCGCGGCGCGCGCTGCTGCGCCTGTCGCAGGACCTCAACGCGGACCTGGACCTCGGGCGCATGGCGGAGCGGCTGCTCGAAGGCGTGCACGACGCGCTGGGCGTGAGCTCGCTGGCCCTGTTCCTGCCCCATGACGACGGCGGCTTCTGGATCTTCAAGGACCTCGGCTGCACGCCCGCCGCCTGCCTGGCGCACCTGCCGCCCGGAGGCTCGCTGGTGCGCGCCCTGGCCGCGGGCGAGCCCGTGCTGGCGGAGGCGCACGCCGAGCTGTACCCGGAGGCGGGGCCGCTGGACCTCTCGCACTACTTCCCCTGCCGCGTGAAGGGCGAGGTCATCGCCATCCTCGGCGTCGGCCGCAAGGAGGCCTTCGATCCGCTCAACAGCGAAGAGGTGGACGTGCTGCAGGCGCTGGCCGGCCAGGCCGCCACCGCGATCATGAACGGCCGCCTGTACCACAGCCTGCGCGAGAAGGCGGACGAGCTGCAGGAGCTGACCGAATACAACGAGAACATCATCGAGAGCATGGACTCCGGGATCCTGGTGCTCGACCTCACCGCCTGGACGAGATCTTCCCCGAGGCGTTCCTCGACGCGCTGCGGGGCAGCCTCGTGCTCGGCCGCAACGAGGAGATCGCGAACATCTACAAGCTGCACCTGCCCTGCAGCGACGGGCGGGCCCTGCGCGTGAACGTCTCCGTGGCCCCGTTCAAGGTGGGCTCCGGCGAGCGCTGCGGCACCATCGTCATCGTGGACGACGTGACCGTGCGCATGGGCCTGGAGGAGCAGCTCCAGCACTCCGAGAAGATGGCCTCCATCGGCATCCTGGCCGCGGGCGTCGCCCACGAGGTCAACACGCCCCTCACCGGCATCTCCTCCTACACCCAGATGCTGCGCCAGCAGATCAAGAACGACGATCCGCGCTCCGCCCTCCTGGAGAAGATCGAGAAGCAGACCTTCCGCGCGGCCAAGATCGTCAACAACCTGCTCAACTTCTCGCGCTCGTCCAAGGCCGAGTTCGAGAACCTCGACACCAACAAGGTCCTCCTCGACGTGCTCTCCCTGCTCGAGCACCAGCTCGAGCGCGGCCGCATCAAGGTGCGCAAGGAGCTCAGCGACCTCCCCCTCGTGCGCGGCAACGAGAACCGGCTGCAGCAGGTCTTCTTCAACCTGATCCTCAACTCCCGCGACGCCATGCCCAAGGGCGGCTGGTTGACGCTGGCCACGCGCGCGGAGGACGATGCGGTCGTGGTCGAGATACGCGACACCGGTCACGGCATCAAGCCCGAGCACGTGCGCCGGATCTACGATCCCTTCTTCACGACCAAGGGCATCGGCCGCGGCACCGGCCTCGGCCTCTCCATCTCGTTCGGGATCGTGCAGGAGCACGGGGGGGCCATCTTCGTCGAGAGCGTGCCCGGCCAGGGCACGACGTTCCAGGTGGCGCTGCCCTCCCTCGCCGCCGCGGAAGCCGCGCGTCGGTGAGCGCCGAGAGCGTCCTCGTCATCGACGACGAGGAGGTGATGCGGGACGTCCTGCAGAGCCTGCTCGAGGAAGCGGGCTACCGCGTCACCCTCGCCCACGACGGCATCGAGGGGCTGGCCCTGGCCCGCAAGCAATCCTACGAGGCGGCCATCGTGGACGTCATGCTGCCGGAGCTGGGCGGCCTGGAGGTGCTCGAGGAGCTCAAGAAGGTCGACGCGGAGCTCGTCGTCCTCATGATCACCGCTTTCGCCTCCGTGGAGACGGCCATCCAGGCCATGAAGAAGGGCGCCTTCGACTACGTCACCAAGCCCTTCAAGCACGAAGAGGTGCTGCACATCCTGCGCAACGGGCTGGAGCAGCGGCGGCTCAAGGACGAGAACCGCGACCTGCGGCGCGCGCTCAAGGACCAGGCCCGCTTCACCGAGATCGTGGGCAAGAGCCCGCGCATGCAGCAGGTGTTCGGCCTGATCTCGCAGGCCGCGCCCTCGCGCTCGACCATCCTCGTGGTGGGCGAGAGCGGAACGGGCAAGGAGCTGGTGGCCAAGGCCATCCACGCCAACTCTCCCCGCGCGGACAAGCCGTTCATCGTCGTCAACTCCGGGTCACTGCCGCACGACCTCCTAGAGTCGAACCTCTTCGGCCACGTCAAGGGCGCCTTCACCGGCGCCGTGTATTCGAAGAAGGGCCTCTTCGAGCTGGCGGACAAGGGCACGCTGTTCTTCGACGAGATCGGCAACATCCCCCTCGAGACCCAGGCCAAGCTGCTGCGCGTCATGCAGGAGCGCGAGTTCATGCGCCTGGGCGGAACGGACACGGTCAAGGTGGACGTGCGCATCGTGGCCGCCACCAACATCGACCTGCGGCGGGCCGTCGAGGACAACCGGTTCCGCGAGGACCTTTACTACCGGCTCAACGTCATCGCCATCCAGCTCCCGCCCCTGCGCCAGCGCAAGGAGGACATTCCGGCCCTGGTCGCCCACTTCGTGGACAAGTACGCGCGCGAGAACACCAAGAACGTGACCGGCGTGAGCCCGGAGGCCCTGCAGGCCCTCATGGACTACGACTGGCCGGGCAACGTGCGCGAGCTGGAGAACGTGATCGAGCGCGGGGTGGTGCTGACCACGGGCACCCAGATCGGGCGCGAGCTGATCCCCGACCACGTGCGCACCGCGCCCAGCTTCCACGTCCCGCACCTGACCGTGCCTCCCGAGGGCATCTCCCTGCGCGACGTCATCGCGAACTTCGAGCGCCGGTTGATCGAGTCCACGCTCGAATCGACGGCGGGCGTGCAGAAGGAAGCGGCGCGCCTCCTCGGCCTCAAGCCCACCACCTTGAACGAGATGATCAAGCGGCACAACATCCTGCTGCCGCGCGAGCGCGACCGGGACCGGCGGGCCAAGGATCTCGACGAGCCCGCGGAGAAGATCACTCCCGCGTAGACGCGCCCTCGGTCGCGCGTCACTGATCGCAGACTGGGACCGCGTCGTCACTCTCGCGGGGACGCTCGCGCGCGCTGGAACCTGTCTTCCCCCCGTAAAGCAGTGCGCGCGCTCGCTCCGCTGTCGGGCAACCCGCGGGCGAATGCACCGACAGAGGCCCCGCTGCGAGTGACGGACCCGGCCCCAGTCGCGTGGCAGTGACGCGATGCGCCCTGCGTGATCGTCCTGCGGTTGACAGTGCGGGGGGGCCTTGATAGCCTCACTCTCTCGCGCCGCCGTATCTGCCACCACCCGCGAGGGTTAACGGAAGGCGGACGCGGCGGAGAGCCTGAACCCGATGGCCTTCCAAG
>QHVP01000053.1:4168-4551 GCA_003222295.1 Acidobacteriota bacterium
ACCTCCTCATGGAGGCGGCGCGTCGGCTCGACGAGTGGCGCGTTCTCTCGAAGAAGATCCCCTCCGTCGAAATGATCCCCGAGTTCGTCGTGCAGGAGAACCGCGAAGGGCAGATCAACCTCAACACGAGCGAGTGGCTGATCCTCTCCAAGATCGACGGCCATCGCAGCGTCAAGGCCATCGGCCAGGCCAGCGGTCTGAGCGTCTTCGACGCGTCGAAGATCCTCTACGGCCTGATCGCGACCGGGCTCATACGCCTCCGCGACCGCGGCACCCCGCCCACCGCCGCCGCTCCTCCCGCGACCAGGCCACGCACGGGCAGCTTCCCGGCCATGCCTGCGGGACAGGCGGCTCCGGCGGCGGGCCCGCCGGCGTCGGCGGCG
>QHVP01000407.1 GCA_003222295.1 Acidobacteriota bacterium
CTCCTGGCCGCGCTCGGCATCTACGGCGTGGTGGCCTTCGTCGTGAGCCACCGGACGCGGGAGGTCGGCATCCGCATGGCCCTGGGCGCGCGCGCGGCGGACGTGCTGGGCCTCGTGCTGCGGCAAGGAATGGCGCCCGTCGTGGCCGGCCTGGCCGTGGGCCTGGGAGGCACGCTGGCCCTGGGACGCCTGAGCTCCTCGCTCCTCTTCGGGGTCCCTCCTCACGATCCCGCGACATTAGCGGCGGCGGCGGCCGTACTGACCGCGGCCGCCCTGCTGGCCTGCGCCCTGCCCGCCCGGCGCGCCGCGCGCATCGACCCCGCCCAGGCCCTGCGCGACGAGTGATGCGATAGTCCCGCCTCCTCGTCGCCGACGACCAGCCCGACGTCATCGAGGCCCTCCGCCTCCTGCTCAAGGCCGAAGGCTACGAGATCGAGACCGCCTCCTCCCCGCGGGCGGTGGTGGAAGCCGTCCAGGCGCGCGAGTTCGACCTCGTGCTCATGGACCTCAACTACGCGCGCGACACGACCTCGGGGGCGGAAGGGCTCGATCTCCTGTCGCGGCTGCGCGACATCGATCCCACGCTGCCCGTCGTGGTCATGACCGCCTGGGCCAGCCTGGACCTCGCGGTGGAGGTGATGCGGCGGGGCGCTCGCGACTTCGTGGCCAAGCCCTGGGACAACGCGCGCCTTTTGCCCATCGTGCGCACGCAGGTCGAGCTCGGGTCCGCGCTGCGCCGCGGCGAGCGCCTCGAGGAGGAGAACCGCCTGCTGCGCGGCGACGGCGGCAGCGCGGCGGCCGGCCGTCCGATCCTGATCGCGGAAGCGCCCGCCATGCGGCCGGTGCTGGAGATGATCGACCGCGTGGGGCCGTCGGATGCGGCGGTCCTGATCACGGGCGAAAACGGCTCGGGCAAGGGGACGGTCGCCCAGGCCCTGCATTCCGTCTCCGCCCGCGCCGCGCGCCCCCTGGTCACCGTCAACGCGGGAGGGCTCTCGGAAGGGGTGTTCGAGAGCGAGCTGTTCGGTCACGTCAAGGGCGCGTTCACGGACGCGCGCGCCGACCGCGTGGGCCGCTTCGAGCTGGCCGACGGAGGGACGCTCTTCCTGGACGAGATCGCCAACGTGCCGCCGGGCCTGCAGTCCAAGCTGCTGCGGGTGGTGGAGACGGGCGAGTTCGAGCGGGTCGGCTCCTCGCGCACGCACCGGGTGGACGTGCGCATCCTCTCCGCGACCAATTCCGACCTCCACCAGGAGGTCGCGGCCGGCCGCTTCCGCCAGGACCTGCTCTTCCGCCTCAACACCATCGAGATCCGCATGCCGCCCCTGCGCGACCGGCGCCCGGACATCCCGCCCCTCGCCCATCACTTCCTGCGCCAGCACGCCCAGCGCTACCGCAAGCGCGTGACCGGGTTCGAGCCCGCGGCCATGGAGGCGCTGCTCGCCCACTCCTGGCCGGGCAACGTGCGCGAGCTGGACCACGCCGTGGAGCGGGCGGTGCTGATGACGCAGGCCCCCCAGGTGCGTGCGATCGATCTCGGCTTGCGCGCGGCGCCGGAAGACAGCCGCCGCCTCGACGACATGAGCCTCGAGGAGGTCGAGTCCTTCCTCATCAAGAAGGCGTTGGGCCGCTTCGACGGCAACGTGAGCCGGGCTGCGGAAGCGCTCGGCCTGAGCCGCAGCGCCCTCTATCGGCGGTTGCAGCGCTACGGGCTGTAGGCGTTCTTGACGACTGGAAGGCGCCGGCGCCGACTGGGCTACGAGAGCCGGATCCTCCTGCTCGCCCTCGCCACGGGAGGGCCGGGCGCGCTGGCCACTGCCCTCCTCCTCTGGCTGGGCGGCTTCAGCGCCAAGGTCCAATGGACGGCGGACCTCGTCGTGCTGGGGCTCTGGCTCGGCTTCGCCTTCGCGGTGCAGGGCGGCGTGGTGCGGCCCCTGCGCATCATCTCGAACCTCCTGGCCGCTCTGCGCGAGGAGGACTTCTCCTTCCGCGCGAGCGAGACCGCGGGCGAAGATGCGCTGGCCCTGGCCATGTCGGAGGTGAACGCCCTCGCCGACACGCTGCGCGAGCAGCGGCTGGGCGCGCTGGAAGCGATCGCGCTCCTGCGCACGGTCATGTCCGAGATCGAGGTCGCCGTCTTCAGCTTCGACGCAGAGGAACGGCTGCAGCTCGTCAACCGCGCCGGCGCGCGCCTGCTGGGGCGGCCGCCGGAGCAGCTCCTGGGCCACAAGGCGAGCGAGCTGGGTTTGGCTCCGGCGCTGGCCGCGGCGCCGCGCCAGGTCCTGGACATGGCGATCGCGGGGCGCCCCGGCCGCTGGGAAGTGAGCGGCGGCACCTTCCGGCAGCACGGCCTGCCCCAGCGGCTCCTCGTGCTCACCGACGTCAGCCGCGCGCTGCGCGAAGAGGAGCGGCAGGCCTGGCAGCGGCTCATCCGCGTCCTCGGGCACGAGCTGAACAACTCCCTTGCCCCCATCCGGTCGCTGGCGGACAGCCTGGGCCAGCTGGTGACGCGGCAGCCGCGGCCGAGCGATTGGGAAGACGACATGCGGCGCGGGCTGGCCGTGATCGCCTCGCGGTCGGAGTCGCTCAGCCGGTTCCTGGAGGCCTACGGCCGACTGGCCCGACTGCCCGCACCCCAGCCCCAGCGCGTCGACCTCGGACCGCTCCTGCGGCGCGTCGCCGGCCTGGAGCAGCGTGTGCCCGTCGCCGTGCGCGATGGCCCGGCGGTGGAGATCCTGGCCGATCCCGTCCAGCTCGAGCAGGTCGTCATCAACCTGCTGCGCAACGCGGCGGAGGCCTCCCTCGACGCGGACGGGCGCGTGGAGCTCGGTTGGGACGCCCCCGCGGGCCAGGGGCAGGTCGAGGTCTGGATCGACGACCGCGGGCCGGGCCTCGCCGACACCGGGAACCTCTTCGTGCCGTTCTTCACGACCAAGCCGCAGGGATCGGGGATCGGCCTCGTCCTCAGCCGCCAGATCGCGGAGGCCCACGGCGGCTCGCTCGTCCTGGAGAACCGGCGGCCCGGCCCCGGCTGCCGGGCGCGGCTGC
>QHVP01000054.1:0-2361 GCA_003222295.1 Acidobacteriota bacterium
CTGGAGTTTGTGGACCGTCGTCAGGTGAGGCATCTCACCGACGTCGAACAACGCCAAGCAGCCGACGACTACAGGCGGACCTCCGGAAGCTGTTGAGTGGGTTCGTACGCGAACGAGAACTCGAACCTGTGCCCCTGCGGCCGTGAAACGGAGCATCCGCGGTGCGTGTTGAGGGTCACATCTTGGCGAATACGTGATCGCTATCGTGCCGTCCGTCGAAGGGGCGGCAACCCGAGCGTTCGGCTCGGCAAGTGATCGGCCTCGATCGACGGCCTCCAGCGTGGGCGCGCGTGATCGCGATCTCCCTGCTGTGGGGTTGATACGGATGGCGCCGCAGTCGGCGAGGTAACGAATGATCCCTCCTCCCGCCGGACTCAGCCGTGGTGTCTCACCCAACGTTCGGTCGCCAGCCGTCGCGACCGAATGCCTCCGCCCTCACCCTGCGACAGCCGAAGGACGAGCCGCCCAATAAGGGCTCGCACCGCTTGGGGCGACGTATTGCGCCCAGAAGCGAACACGGACGCAGGAGATGAGGAGACGAATATGAGCAGGTCATGGATGGAAGGGTGCCGTCTCGGCCTGGCGGTGGTTGTCGGCATCGCGCTGGCGACGCCGGCGCATGCCGATAACGGTGCCCCCTCTGGTCCCCATTACAACCTCAACATCATCGGTGTCTCCAGGGGCAAGACGTCGCCCATGGTCGACTCCGAGCGCCACACGGTCTTCGTCGGCCTGGGCCGAGACGAGGTCGTGGAGAGCCGCATCTACCTCGGACAGGGCGATTTCCAGGTCTGTGACGGGAACGCTTTCGACGCCGCGTTCGATTGCACCGGCACCAGGATCGCTTCTCAGGGAGCGGCCTTCCAGCTTCCGAGCCCCGCGGGCACGACGTCGTACGAGGTCTGGGCCCGAGGCCTGGGAAAGCCGGGCGGCAAGGCTACTATCACCACCTGTGCGACGGACCCGCTCACCCTCGAGATCGTCTGCTCGACGGAGAATGTGGTGCTCGTCCGGAACACCGGCAAGTCGACCTTCAAGAACGTCACCAACGAGCTGACCTCGCTCATGGTCGATCTCAACGGTGACGGCATTCTCGAGCGCATCGCGCTGTTTTCGGGCGGTCTCCAGGATTTCTTCTGGCAGTACGACAACCAGCAGCTGAGGCTGGCCCAGCTTCGCTTCTACCTCCTGCCGTAGGCGGCGGAACCAGGCTGGTGGGGCAGAAAGGGCCGGCAGCGATCGCCGGTCCTTCTGCCCGTCTGAGGAGGAGAGAACGCGACTCGAGAGGCTGCTGAGACGGACGGCTCTGGCCGCCGGCGTGATCGCCTGTCTGGCCGGACGCGGGGCCACGGGCCATTCGGACGGCCACTGGTCGAGCGGCGAGAGCCATGATTTCGGGACGGTTACGCAGGGCGAGAAGGTCGTTCACATCTTCACCCTGCGAAATGACGAAGCAATCCCGCTGACCATCGAGCGCGTCGACCTGTCGGATCGAAGCATGGCGGCGAGGTTCGTGCGCGTGATCCCACCCGGCAAAGACGGCCAGATCCGGGTCGAGTGGCATACCGGACAGGTCGCCGGCGAGGTGGAAGCCGAAGGCGTCGTCCGCTTCGCGGAGCGGACGCAACCCCCGCTCACGTTCCGGTTGAAGGGAGTGGTCAGGCCCTCGATCGAACTGCTTCCCTACCCCGCCGTCTTCGTCAGCGTCTTCGCAGATGAGAGCGCGGAGCGCCATGTCAGGATCGTGAACCATGAACCGCGGCCTCTTGCCATCACGCGGGCGGAGGGCGGCGGCCGGCACTTCGCTTTTGCGCTCGACACGCTCGAAGCGGGCAGGGTCTATGACCTCCGGATCCAGGTCCCGGTGGGGGTCCCTCCCGGACGGTACGAGGAGGCCCTCTACCTCGACACCGACCATCCGACACGCTCCCGAATCCCTATCGCGGTCAACGTGTGGGTCAAGAGGGACGTCTATGCGAATCCCGAGGTGGTCGACTTCGGCACCGTGAGCCTGGACGAGCTGGCGCAGGCTCCTTCCCTTCTCGAGCTTCTCAACCAGACCGTGTTGATCAAGAAGCGCGAGGGAGAGTTCGAGATCAAGGCCGTCGCATCCGATCTCGCCTTCCTCCGCATCAGTCGCCGGCCGGCCGGCAAGAGCGGCATCTTCCGGATCGACGTCGGGCTCGACCGGGAACGGTTACAGCCGGGGGAGTTCACCGGGGCCATCCGCGTCGCGACCAACGATGTCGCATTCCCCGAGCTGGTCATCCGCGTGCGCGGAGAGGTGCGATGACCGCGTCTCCTCGACATCCGGCCACATTGTCCGATTCGAGATACCTCACGGCACCGGCACCGAGGCGG
>QHVP01000054.1:2401-6076 GCA_003222295.1 Acidobacteriota bacterium
CTGCAATGTCGTCGTGAGCGGTCAGCGTCAGGTCGTACTGACCCGGTTCAGGTGGAACTGGCAACTTGAGCATCCGTGCGAGCCGTCCATCGGCGCCTGGCCGGATAGGGGTCGGGTCCATGTGCGCCAACGTGCGCCCGCCCGGGCCGGTGAGCGTGAAGCCGGAGAGAACGCGGGAAATGCCGTCCGGGCCGGAGCGTTGGCCGGACACCTCGAACTGCGCGACGACCGGGGCGCCCGCGGCAAAGGCGAGGTGCGCCACCGGCACCGGGCGCGGGCCCGGCGCGACCGTGTCGGTCAGGATCGGTGTGGTCATGCGGAAGCCCTCCTGTAGCGGCACCTCGAAGTCGTGTGTCACGGATCCCATCCGACCCGACTTCGCGTCGCGGACTACGAGGCGCGCCTGCCACGTACCACCGGAGAGCCGAAAGGTGCGCGTGAGCAATGGGGCGTGGCCTTCTGATGATGACGGATGGACGTTGTCCGAGATGCCCGCGCGCTCGCCGCTCTCACGACTCACAGAGGCCATGTAGTACTCGATGTCGACGTCCGGCGCTCCGGGGCGAGCGTCGGGAAGCACGTCGACCTCGACCTCCCCGACGAGCATGACGTCCGTCTTGTCACCGTCGTTGTTACGGACGTAGGCGGCAAGGCGCAGGGGCAGCCCGCCATCGTCCGCAGGGGCATCCAGGGCCGCGCGGATGGCTGGTGCCAGCTTGTCACTGGTGGGCTCCGGGTCGCGCCCTTTGCCACGCGGCGTGTCCGCGAAATAGCCTTTCCGTGCGTACACAGCCAGACCGTCTCGCAGCACCTCGACGCCGATCTTGTGATACTTGCCATCGAGCGGGGCGAGCGGATCGTAGGCGAGGAGATAGTAGACGCGCGACTCGTCCGCAATCTGCCGGATCGCGCGGCCAAGATCGGCGGTCGCGCCGACGGCGAAACCGCCGGTGTCGAGTGCCACCGAGACGGCGCCCTCTGCCTCGCTCCGTACGGCATCGATGTACACGCTGCGCTCGCCGACGGTGTCCTTGCCCTCCGAGAGCAAGCGAGGGCTGTCCGTTGCACCGGCGGTCGCCAGCTCGGCGCCGCCGCGGGCATTCAGGAAGTAGATGGCCACGTTGGCCCGCCACGCGGACGCGATCACGTCCCGATACTCGCTGCGCTGCGGCTCGCTGACGAATCCTTCCGACACGAGGATGACGGACTTGCGTCCCTCGGCGCCGGCGAGCGCGTCGGTGACGCGGGAAAGCAGCCGCAACGTGATGCGACGGCGGTTCACCGACGCCGCATACACCTCATCGGCGCCCACGTCGGTCAGCCTTCGCGTGACGAGCGCGAGCACTGACCGGTCACGGTCGTGGATCCGCAACGCTTCCCAGTCGGTGATGTGCCCGACGGTCGTATCGGGAGGCCGGTGGCCCTGTAGCCGGCTGGTCAGGGCGAACAGGTCGTCGCGTCCGCGACCCACCACCGTCGTCCACCAGACGTCCCCTCCCGTCGTGATCAGGGCCACGCGGTCGTTCGAGCTAAAAGCTTCTTTCAGGAACGCGGCAACGACTTTGCGTGCGGGCTCGGCTTGAGCCGGGGAGAGGTGCAGATCGTCGAACACGATGGCGAACGTGCGCGCCGGCTGCCCTTCTCGAGCATTCGACGACACGCGCGGGCGGGACGCGGGCGCGGTGGGGAGGGAGCCCGTGGGCGGGGGGACCTGCACCGCCTGGAACTGCCGGATCTCGCGCGGCCGGCCGTCTTCGGTCAGGCGAAACTGCGAGCGATCGAGCCCGGGCACGGTGTGGCCATGCCGGTCCGTGACGACTACGTCCACCGTGACGAGCGCGACTCCCGCCTGGAACTCGCGGTTGGGCGGTTGATCCGCGACGCTCGATATCGCCCCGAGCACGAGCACGCCGACACACACGACGCGCTGTGGACGATGGATCGTCACGACTCGAGATACCTCACGGCACCGGCACCGAGGCCGAGAAATCCGGCCGGAAGATGAAGATCGAGTACCCGACGCAGTCGATCGGGGTCAGGGCGCGGAAGTGGTTCATCAGGTGCCGCTGGGCGCCATCGAAATATACGCCCTGCAGGTTGGTCGCGCTCACCGCCACCAGCTCGCCCGCGCGCACTTCGCCGACGATCCGCGGCGGATCAGGCTGCATCCTGCTGGGCAGCATCTCGCACGGGATCCCGTAGTACACCGGATCGGCCGTACCGAAGTACGAGAGCTTGAGCCGAGTCACGCCGTGCTCGTCCGTCCAGCGCTTCAGCGCCTTCAGGTCCTGTCCCCAATCGACGTTCGAGTCGACGAGGTAGCGCCAGCCCTGGGACGGCCCGCCCACGAGCTCGTTGAAGTAGCCGAGGTAGTGCGGGTGGACGTGCAGGACGGAGACCGCGTACCAGGCGGAAAGCGCGAGGACCGCCCATCGCCGCGTGCGGCCCGCCCTCACCGCGGCCGCGGCGGCACGGCCGGCGGCGGCGAAAAGGAATGGATAGATCGGCAGGAGGTGGCGGTGGCCGATGTTGAGGTGGCGGGTGAGCGTCACTCCCGCGTAGATCGCCACCGGCAGCCACAGGAATGCGAGCACGCTTCCGCGCCGCTCGTCCCCATCGCGCCGGCCGAACACGGGAAGCGCCAGGAGAGCGAGGAGGGCCAGCGGCGTCTTCAACAGGAACGTGGCCGGAAAGTAGTACCACCAGCCGTCCTGCGAGACGTGACCTCGGGCAGGAGCCCGGCGGCGCGGACGGTCCGGAGCACGCCGCTCGCCGCTCCCGAATGCTCGAGGCGCGCCCAACTGAAGGCGGCGGCCAACTCCGGATCGTTCGCGAGCCGCGGTTGGAACGCGTAGGTCGCCCACACGAATGCGAGCGCGATGGCCCCGATGGCCAGCAGGGCCAGCGCGAGAGCCGCGAGCCGGGGCAGCGCCCCGCCGAGTTTGCGGGGCGCCGCGGCGAACGGGGTGAGGGTCATGGGCTCCCGCGCGAGCGCCACCACGACGGCCAGGATGCTCAGGGTCGGCAAGAGGACGAGCGCGGAGAACTTGCTCGCGAACGCGGCCCCGGTGGCCAGGCCGGCGAGGAGGACGCGCGTGGCCGTGATGCGGTGCGTGACCGCCTGGAAGGCGATGACGCTCAGGAAGACGAACAGCGCGACGGCGAGGTCCGTGGTCACGATCTGGCCGTGCGCCAGCACGTCGGGGCTGAGCAGGCAGAGGAAGAAGGCGATCGTCCCGGCCAGCAGCCCGAAATGCCGTTGCGTCCAGAGCAGCACCGCGGCGCCCAGCACGCACCCGAGGGCCACCATCGGCAGCCGTCCCCAGAAGAGGACCCGGTCCCCGTCGTTCCATTCATAGAAGAAACGGTGACCGAATTCCCACTGGTCGCCGAGCGCCCACGGCGACGATGCGTTCGGCATCCGGACGTCCATGAGCAGCAGGGGCAGCGCGGCCAGCTCCTTGGCCAGTGGCGGATGCTCGGGGTTCATCCGGAAGTCGCGGAGGGTCAGATAGGTGTAGCCGGCCGGAAGGTGGGCCGTTTCGTCGTAGACCGCGGACGTGGTCCGCATGCTGGTGAGGGCTAGGGAGGCGTAGGCCAGGATCCCCGCGGCGAGCAGGCCCAGGATGCGGAGCTGTCTTGCCGGCGGCACGCCACATCTTCCACGACTCTCGG
>QHVP01000411.1:0-1262 GCA_003222295.1 Acidobacteriota bacterium
CCTTCTCGAGGTAGAGCGACGCGAACCCATCCGCCCTGGCCGTGCGCAGGTCGCCGCCGGAGCCCTTTACCCAGAGCACCTCGACGTCCGCGCCGGTGAGGGGGTCCTTCTCGATCAGCTTCGACGACGTGTTCCCGCCACCGGTGTTCGTGAGCGTGAGGTCCTCGCCGAGCTTGTTGGAGCGATAGACGAGCCGGTCCAGGCCCTGGAGCTTCGCCGCCTCCTCGTCGCGCCACAGGCTCTTCACTTGGCTCGCCGCACTGGCCCGCTCCCCCATCGCTCGTCTACCTCTCGGCCACGATCCGTGGCACGGAGAGTATCCCCGATGGCAGGGGGCGCAGTCCTTCGAGGTCCTGAAGACGGAAGCGCTGGCCGTAGCGCTCGACCAGGGCGTCCGTGTCGGGCAGGTGCCCGCCTTCGGCGAGCCGGTTGATCGCGGTGTTGTAGACGTCCACGCGGATCTCGTTGGGCCCGTCCCGCAGGAGGTCGGTGAGGTCGACGCGGTAGGGCGGGGCCCACACCGATCCCGCGCGGCGGCCGTTCACGAAGACCGTCGCCGCCTCCCGGATGGGAGGCGCCACCAGGGCCGCGAAGGAGTTGCCGCGCAGGGTGCCGCCCGGAAGCGGCTCGGGCTCGATGGCCCGCGCGTCTCCGAAGTCGAGGAGCACGCGCCCACCGGGGGTTCGGAGGCCGGGGGGCACGGTGACGCTGCGCTTGTAGGTGACCGTGCCCGAGACGTGACTGGTCTGCGGATCGTCTGCCCACGAGTGCGGCATCTCCACGGCGGCGCCGCTTCCCGGCGCGCCGAAGGTCACCGTCCATCCCGTCCGGAGGTTCTCGATCGTGGCCGTGGAGGTCGTCGTGCGGGCGAGCGGAGCGTCGCTCCCCTCCTTCCTGAAGACGAGAAGGCGTGTCCCGTATGGCTCGAGGGCGAGGGCAATTCCCCGTTCGCCGACCTCCAGGCCCTCCACCTTGCCGGTGAAGGCGTTCCACAACTCGGCACGGGCCGCTTGGGAGCGGAAGCGTGCCGTCACGCGGCGCGGCGTGTTGCTGGTGTTGGCCACGAAGTACACGTCCGCGTCGGCGAGGCGGCGGTGCACGAAGCCGACGTCTGGCGCGGTGGGGTCGAACGCGACGTCGGGCGGCACTGCCGCGGACAGGCGGCTCGAAAGATCGGCCTCGGAGACGAGCTCGACCGATGGCCCTTCGCCGTCCGGTATCCGGCGCACCGCGATCACGGTGCCGCCCGCCCGCGCGTAGTC
>QHVP01000411.1:1386-4462 GCA_003222295.1 Acidobacteriota bacterium
CAGCACGATCGCCTTGTAGTGCCGCGCCTCCGCTTCCTTGATCGAGCCGTCGTCGACGAGATCGAAGGCATGCCCGGCGGCCAGGATGCCCGGCACGACGTTCGGTCCCACCAGCTCCACGATCTTGCGGAACAGGTTCATGGACGTGCCCGGGCGGAAGGCGGCCCACGCGTCTTCGGTCGGGGCGTAGAGCGCGACGTCCACGACCGGCTCCCCCTGGCGCAGCACGAAGCTCATGCGGTGCAGATACGCCGCCAGGTCCGGCATCACCGGCCACCACGGGTTCTTGTCGGAAAGCACCGCCGCCGCGTAGAAGGGCCAGCCCGGCGTGCCCGCTTGGGGAGGCGAATACGGCCAGCCGTGGCCGATGAGCTGGTTGATGCCGGAGAGGAAGTGCTGGTCGGCCTCCGCCTTGACGTCGAGGGGCGTGGCCCGGAAGGCGGGGGAATGGAGCCACGTCCACGTCTCCGAGGTCGTCACGGGCCGGCCGAAGAGGTGCGAGGCGGAGGAGGCCCACCGCGACGAAGTGAGCTCCCGGTATTTCCACCCCTCGCCGTCGATGAGGTCGGCGTGGCGGCTGCTGGAGAGGGTCGCGGGCGGCTCGCCGTAGTTCTGGATCCGCAGGAGCACGTCGTTCTTCCGGGACCATTCCTTCAGCGGGACCAGGAAGCGCTCCTCGTAGAGCTCGCTCAGGGTGCGGCCGAAGTCGCGGCGCAGCTCCAGCGAGCGATCCCCCGCGTCCCGCTCCAACCGCGGGAGCAGCGGCCGGAGGTCGTACCCGCGGCGCGCGCGAAACTGCTCGAGCAGGTCCGCCGTCCAGTCCGCGTCGTAGACCTCGAGGCTGTCGCAGAAGATCGCACGCACGCCGCCCGGTCCCGCCGCGGCCAGGAGCTTGTCTCCCGCCTCACGCAGGTGCGTCTCGATCGCGGGGCGGCTGAAGTGGTCGAGGACGTAGCCCTCCGCGCCCAGGGCGGCGCGCTTGACCATCTGGCCGCTGTGGCTGGCGAAATAGAACAGGACCACGCGTGGCCCGTTGCCCGCGGGCAGCGCGATAGGCCCGTCTTCCGCGATGTCCAGTTCACGGAACGTCCGCGGATCGGCTTCTTGCATGGAGCCACGGCCGATGAAAGCGGCCACCAGCCGGTCGTCCTCGTACGGCACCGGCCGCGCCACCGAGGTGCGGTCGGGGGTGATCTCGTGGCCCTCGGAACGCAGCCGCGCGGCGGCGAGGCCGGGCGTGATGTACGGCCCGCCGTAGGACCAGCCGCTGCCGATGGTCACGTCCATGCGCAGGCCCAGCTCGCGGGCCTTGCGCGCGGCAAAGCCGACCTTGTCGAGGAACTCCGGCGAGAGGTAGCGCTCGTTGCGCAGGCCGGAGGCCGGATCGTCCAGGGCCATCGGGTACACCACCGCCAGCTCGAAGCCGCCCAGGCCGCCTTCCTTCATGCGCCGCATTTCGGCCTCGATCTCCTCGCGTGTCACGGAGGGACCGAACCACCACCAGCGCATCATGGGCCGGCTGTCCGCGGGCGGCGCCACGAACGACCGGCGGATCGCGGCGAGACCGGGAGTGGCGGCCGGTTGGGCCGACACCGTCGCCGTCCCCGCCAGGCCTAGGGCAAGGACACCGACGATGGAAGCGGAGCGTGGTCTCGTCACGTGGCCCATTGTCCCCCGCGTCTTCTCGCGTCAGAAATGGGGTACAACGTCGCTCATGAAACCGCGGAAACGCCTCCTGGTGGCCGGAGCCTCCTCTGTCGTCCTGTATCTGCTCGCACCGGCCACTCCGCGGCTGGCCCTGGCTCGGACGGAGGACGCTGCCGTCGAGGCCGCCGGCCTGCGCTCGGAATACGCCACGAATCCACTGGGCCTCGATGCGCGAAAGCCGCGCCTCAGCTGGCAGCTTCGGTCCCGCGCGCGCGGCATCGTCCAGTCGGCCTATCAGCTCCGCGTCGCGGGCCGCGAGCGGAGCCTGAGCGCCGGTCACGACCTGGTATGGGACTCCGGGCGCGTGGCCTCCAGCGAATCCATCCATCGCGCTTACGACGGCCCGCCGCTGCAGTCGGCGCGTCGCTACTTCTGGCAGGTCCGCGTCTGGGACGGCGCCGGCCACGCGTCGGCCTGGAGCGCGCCCGCCTGGTGGGAGACGGGTCTCCTCGAGCCCGCAGACTAGGAGGCGAGCTGGATCGAGCCCGACCTCGCGGACGACGTCTCCAAGCCGGGACCGGTCCCGATGCTGCGCCGCGAGTTCAAGCTCAAGGGTCCCGTCGAGCGGGCGCGCGCCTACGTCACCGCCCACGGCCTGTACGAGCTGTTCCTCAACGGCCAGCGCGTGGGTGACCAGCTGTTCACGCCCGGATGGACCAGCTACAGCAAGAGGCTGCAATACCAGACCTATGACGTGACGGCGCTCCTGAAGACAGGGCCCAACACGGTGGGCGCGCTGCTGGGCAACGGCTGGTATCGGGGCAACCTCGCCTGGGAAGCGCGGCGCAACATCTACGGCGATCGCCTGGGCCTTCTCGCCCAGATCCAGGTCACCTACCAGGACGGAAGCCGCGAGATCATCGGCAGCGATGCGGGATGGAAAGCGTCGACGGGCCCCATCCTGATGTCGGAGATCTACCACGGCGAGACCTACGATGCGCGCCTGGAGAAGGCGGGCTGGGCCGCCGACGGCTTCGACGATCGCGGGTGGTCGGCGGTGAAGGTCGTCGATCAGCCCAAGCACGCTCTCATCGCCCCCGCCGGCCCGCCCGTGACCCGGATCCAGGAGCTCCGGCCGGTCAAGATCTTCACGACGCCCGGGGGCGACACCGTGGCCGACATGGGCCAGAACATGGTCGGCTGGGTGAGGCTCGCCGTGGAGGGCCCGGCGGGGACGACGGTGACGCTCCGGCATGCGGAGGTCCTCGACAAGGACGGGAATTTCTATACGGCCAACCTGCGCAAGGCGCGGGCGACGGTGCAGTACACGCTCAAAGGCGGCTCGCCAGAGACGTTCGAGCCGCACTTCACGTTCTTCGGGTTCCGCTACGTGGCCGTGGCGGGATACCCCGGGACGCTCACCCCGGAC
>QHVP01000411.1:4493-9853 GCA_003222295.1 Acidobacteriota bacterium
GGATTGCCCACAGCGCGACGAGCGGCTGGGTTGGACGGGCGACGCCCAGGTCTTCTCCCCCACCGCCGCCTTCAACATGGACGTGGTCGGCTTCTTCACCAAGTGGCTGGGGGACGTGGCCGCCGATCAGTACGCGGATGGCAGCGTCCCCCACGTGATCCCCAACGTGCTGCCGGAATCCAACGGGCGCCGGCCGGCGGGCGCGGCCGGTTGGGCGGACGTGGCCGTGATCATCCCCTGGACGATGTACATGAGCTACGGCGACTGGCGGATCCTGGAACAGCAGTACGACAGCATGGCCAGGTGGGTGGAGTACGAGAAGACCCGCGCCGGGGACGATCTCATCTGGGACGGTGATTTCCATTTCGGCGATTGGCTCGCCTACGCGGCTCCGCCGGGTGAGGCGCGCGCCTATCCGGGCGCGACCACGGGCACGGACCTCCTGGCCACGGCCTTCTTCGCGCACTCCACCGACCTCCTCGCGCGCACCGCGCGCATCCTGGGGAAGGCGGACGATGCCGCGCGCTACGAGCAGCAGTTCTCACGGATCAAGGAAGCGTTCGTCCGCGAGTACGTCACCACCACCGGGCGCGTGGGCGAGAACACGCAGACGGCCTACGCGGTCGCTCTCCAGTTCGACCTGCTGCCGGAGGAGCTGCGGGCGGCCGCCGCCAGGCGGCTGGCCCAGGACGTTCGTCAGCGGAAGCATCTGACCACGGGATTCCTCGGCACGCCGTACCTGTGCCATGTGCTCACCCGTTACGGGTACCTCGACGAGGCCTACTTCCTGCTCAACCGCGAGGAGTACCCGTCCTGGCTCTATCCCGTGAAGCAGGGCGCCACCACGATCTGGGAGCGCTGGGACGGCCAGAAGCCGGACGGGACCTTCCAGGATGCAGGGATGAATTCGTTCAATCATTACGCCTACGGCGCCATCGGCGACTGGATGTATCGCGTGATGGCCGGCATCGACACGGACCAGGCCGCCCCCGGCTACAAGCACATCCTCATCCAGCCCCGTCCGGGCGGCGGGTTCACAGAAGTCAAGGCCAGCCACGAGACGCCTTACGGGAAGGTCGCCTCCGCCTGGACGCTCACGGACGGCGCGTTCGACCTGCGAGTGGAGGTTCCCGCCAACACGCGGGCCACCGTCCGCCTTCCCAACGCCCAGCTCGCCGACGTCACGGAAGGTGGGCAGCCGCTGGCCGGCGGCAACGGCATCAGCGCGAAGCGGCAGGACGGCGACACCGTGGTCGTGGAGCTCGGCTCCGGGGCTTACCGTTTCGCCTACCCCATGCGCGAACGGTGACGAGAGCGTCGCGTAAGGTCGCATCGCCACGAGTGGTCTGCGTCGAGGATCTCCGGCCCATGGCGCGCCGCCGTGTACCCCGCGCCGTCTTCGACTATCTCGACGGCGGTGCCGAGGGCGAGGTCACGCTCCGCGAGAACTGCCGTGCCTTCGAGGACCTGACCTTCCGTCCGCGCCACGCCGTCGCGCTCGCGGAGTGCGACCTGCGGACGCGCGCGCTGGGCCTCGACCTGTCCCTCCCCGTCATGCTGGCTCCCGTTGGCTACAGCCGTCTCATGCATCCGGGCGGGGAAGTCGCCGCCGCGCGGGCCGCGGGACGGGCGGGCACGGCCTACATCCTTTCTACCGTCTCCGGCCACAAGCTCGAACACGTACAGGCCGCCTCCGCCGGTCCGGTGCTCTATCAGCTCTACCTCATGGGCGGACGGGCCGCCGCCGAGGCCGCCATCGAGCGTGCGCGAGTCGCGGGGTTCGCCGGCCTGGTCGTGACCATAGATACGGCCGTCGCCGGGATCCGCGAGCGCGATCATCGCAACGGGATGAAGGAGCTCGTCGGGCCCGACGTGCTGCCGAAGGTCCCCTTCGTCCCCGAGATCCTGCGCCATCCGGGTTGGCTCCTGGGCTTCCTCCGCGACGGCGGGATCCAGCCTCTTCCGAACGTCGTGATCCCGGGCCAGGGTCCCATGCCGCTCCTCGACGTCGCGGCCGCCCTCGCCGCCTCCACGGTGACGTGGGAGGACCTCGAGTGGATCCGCGCCGCCTGGCGCGGGCCCATCGTGGTGAAGGGCGTCCTCACCGCCGAGGACGCCCGCCGCGCCGTCGACGAGGGCGCGGCCGCCATCTCCGTCTCGAACCATGGCGGCCGGCAGCTGGACGGAGTGCAGGCCTCGGTGCGCGCCTTGCCCGAAGTGGTGGCGGCGGTCGGCACGCGCGTCGAGGTCTGGATGGACGGAGGCATCCGCCGAGGCGCGGACGTCGTCAAGGCGCTGTGCCTCGGTGCGCGCGCCGTCCTCTGCGGTCGCGCCTATGCGTACGGCCTGGCCGCGGCCGGCGAGGCCGGTGTCGACCGTACCCTCGAGATCCTGCGCGCGGACCTCGACCGCACGCTGCGGCTCCTCGGGTGTCCGTCCGTGGCCGCCCTGGATCGCTCCTACCTGAACGTCCCGAAGAGCTGGCAGTGACGATCCGCAAGGCCTTCCGCATGTCCGTGAACGCCGGGCAGGAAGCCGAGTACGAGCGCCGGCACAATCCCATCTGGCGCGAGCTGGAAGACACGCTCATCCAGCACGGCGTGCGCACGTACACGATCTTCCTCGACCCGGCCACGCGCGATCTCTTCGGGTACGCGGAGATCGGGAGCGAAGAACGATGGCAGGCCATCGCCGCCACCGAGGTGTGCCGCCGGTGGTGGCGGCACATGAAGGAGGTCATGCCCGCGAACCCCGACGACAGCCCGATCTCGCAGGAGCTGCGCGAGGTCTTCCACGTCGAGGCCGGCCTGCCGTGACGGACGAGATCCTTGCCCTCCGCGGGGTCACCAAGTCGTTCGGGGCCGTGCGCGCGCTGCGCGGCGTGGACTTCGACGTTCGCGCCGGAGAGGTGCACGCGCTGGTGGGCGAGAACGGCGCGGGCAAGAGCACCCTGGTCAAGATCATCACCGGCGCCCACGCCCCGGACGCCGGGACCGTGACCATCGCCGGGCAGACGCTCGATCGGGCGGACCCGCTGCTCGCGCGCCGGTTGGGCGTGGCGCCGATCTACCAGCAGCCCACGCTGTTTCCCGAGCTGACCGTCGCCGAGAACCTGGCCTTCGGCCTGGAGACGGGGGCCATCTGGCGCCGCATCGACTGGCGCGCGCGGCACGCGCGCGCGACGGCGCTGCTGGCGCGCGTCGGGGCGACCGTCGATCCCGACGCCGACGCGGGCTCTCTCCGCATGGCCGAGCAGCAGCTCGTGGAGATCGCGCGCGCGCTGGGGGCGAAGGCGCGGGTCATCATCATGGACGAGCCCACCGCCGCCCTCGCGGAGACGGAAGCGGAGCGCCTGCTGGCGCTGGTGGCCGAGCTGCGCGCGTCGGGGGCCGCCATCGTGTACATCTCGCACCGCCTGCCCGAGGTGCTGCGGATGGCCGACCGCGTGACCGTCCTCCGCGACGGCGCGGCGGTGGAGACGGGCCCGGCGGCGGGACTCACCCAGGCCGACCTCATCCGCGCGATGGTGGGACGCGACCTCGCCGCGGTGTTCCCCAAGCGCACGCTCGCGATCGGGGACGTCGCGCTCTCCGCGCGTGGCCTGTCCTGCGGAGCGAGCGGAGTCCGCGGCGTCGATCTCGAAGTCCGCGCGGGCGAGATCCTGGGCCTGGCCGGCCTCGTGGGCTCGGGACGAACGGAGCTGGCGCGTACGCTCTTCGGCCTCACGCCCGCCGACGGGGGCGAGCTGCGGATCCGCGGGCAGGTGCGGACCATCCGCTCCCCGGCGGAAGCGATCCGCGCGGGCCTGGCCTACGTCCCCGAGGACCGGCGGCGTCACGGGGTCATCCCCGAGATGAGCGTCGCCGCCAACGCAACGCTCGCCATCCTTCGTGCTCTCCGCTCCGGGCCCTTCCTCGACGCGGCACGGGAGCGGGAGATCGCCACCACCTTCGTCGCGCGCTTCGCGATCAAGGCGCCGTCCCTGGACACGCCCGTCGCGCACCTTTCCGGCGGCAACCAGCAGAAGGTGGCCCTGGCGCGCTGGCTGGCCACCCGGCCTTCGGTGCTGATCCTCGACGAGCCGACCCAGGGCGTGGACGTGGGCGCGAAAGCGGAGATCCACCGGCTGATCGTCGACCTGGCCGCCGAAGGTCTGGCCATCGTCATGATCTCGTCCGAGATGCCCGAGATCCTGGGGATGAGCGACCGCATCGCCGTGATGCGCGCGGGCACGGTCGTGGCGACCCTCGAGCGCACGGCGGCCACCCAGGAGAGGCTGCTCGCCCTCGCCCTCGGCCACGCGGAGCCGCTGGCATCGTGACCGGCCCCGTCACCCGGTACCGCCGGGAGCTGGGGGTGGCCGGAGCTCTGGTCGTCCTGCTCGCGCTGCTCGCCGTGATGGCGCCGGCCTTCTTCCGCGCCGCGAACCTCCGCGACCTGCTCGTGGCCAACGCGCCCGTCCTCGTCGCCGCCGTCGGCATGACCCTCGTCATCCTGGCCCGCCAGATCGACATCTCCATCGGATCGCAGTTCGCGATCTGCGGCGTGGCCGCGGGCCTGCTGGCCAAGACGGGGCTGCCCATGCCCCTGGTCACGGCCGGCGTGGTGGCGACGGGAGCGGCGCTGGGCGCGATCAACGGCGCGCTCGTGGCGGGCCTCGGGCTGCCCGCGATCGTCGTGACCCTGGCCACGATGGTCGTCCTCCGCGAAGGCCTCCGGTGGCGGACGGAAGGCGTCTGGATCGAGGACCTGCCCGAACGGTTCCAGTGGTTCGGCCTGGGCCAGGCCGGCGGCCGCGCGGCCATCGTGGTGGCGGCCGTCGTCGTCTTCGCCGCGTTCGCCTGGGGCCTGCGTCGACTCTCCGCCGGCCGGGCCGTCTATGCCGCCGGCTCCGATCCCGAGGCCGCGCGCCTCGTCGGCATCCACCCGCGCCGCGTGGTGTTCGCGGCCTTCGTGTTCATGGGCGGGCTCACCGGCCTGGCCGCGGTGCTCACCGCCATCCAGTTCATCGACGTCCAGACCAGCGCGGGCGCCGGGCTCGAGATGAAGGTCATCGCCGCCGTCGTCGTGGGCGGGGTGGCCATCTCCGGCGGGCGTGGCACCCTCGTGGGTACGCTGCTCGGCGTCACGCTGCTGGGCACGATCGGGCCCGCCCTCACGTTCCTGGGCACGCAGGCGTACTGGGAGCGCGCCCTCCAGGGCGCCGTGATCCTGCTGGCCGTGAGCACGGACGCGCTGCCGCCTTTGACGCGGAGGCCGCCTGCCGCCGCCTGACCCCACGGCCGCCGCGACGAGCATAGGCAAGGTCCGCGGCGCCCACTCGCACGAGATGCTGCTCCTCGCCCTGGTCGTGGTGGAGA
>QHVP01000412.1 GCA_003222295.1 Acidobacteriota bacterium
TCCCCAGCGCCACCGCCACCGACTTTACGAGCCCGTATTCGGCGACACTCCGTCTCAGCAATGGGCCGGGTGATTATCTGATTCAGGCCATCGCCTTCAGGGAGTGCCGACGCGAGTCCGTGACCACGCCCCAGATCCGGATTACCGCCGGCTGCTTCGCCGCCCGTGAGGTGGCGGGGATGGCCTGGTCGAGCGATCTGGCCGTCGACGGAGGACGTCTCCAAGTGGTCATCAACGGAGCCGCCGCATCGTTCCCCGGTGCGGGGCGGAGCATTGGAACGGCCCGCTTGACGGGCAAGCCGAACCGAGTCGAAGCGACTCTCGTGGACGCGGCGGGCAAGCCGGGGTCATGGCGGTTCGACCTCATGGGTTCGCCGGCCGCCGTGGCCGGGAGTATCCGCGTGATCGCGGGCGAGGTCGTGGAGATTGCCGGCACCTCGGTGACTTTCCGGCTGGCGGGGAAACCCGGCGAGCGCGTCGTGTTCGAGTTCCTGAGCCAGTAACGAGAGCGCCGGTTCGCCTTCCGGATGCGGCGCTGAGGCACCGTCACGCCACCTCCGGGTCCTGCTCGAGGATGAGAGCGCGCAGCGCGTCCGGCAGCGGCGCCGACCGTCCGGCGGCGAAGTCGTAGTGGACGAGTACCTTCTTCGACTCCGCGACGAGGCGCGCGGTCGCGCGCTCGTGCATGTCGGCCTCGAGCACGAACGACGAGCGGCCCAGGGAAGTCGCTCCGACGGAAACCTCCACCGATTCGCCGTAGGCCAGGGGCGAGCGGAAATCGATCTCGGCGCGGGCGAGGATCATGTCCAGGGCGCCGAGCCCGGTGCGCTTCGTCGTGTGAAGCCAGTACGCGATGCGCGCCGACTCGAAGTACGTGAGGTAGACGGCGTTGTTGACGTGGCCGAGAGCGTCGAGATCGCGGAATCGCACCGTCTCCTCATGGCGAAAGCGGAAGCGCGCGGTCAGCAACGCTCCTTCTCCGCCTCGACCAGCTCCTCTTCGATCCGGCTGGCCCACTGCGCGAGCACTGCGTCCGGCATGCGGGCCAGGCCCTCCTCCGCCGCCGCGATCGCCTCCTTGTAGCGGCGCAGCTCGCGCAGGCACCAGACCAGCGTCAGGTAGACGGCGGCGGCCTGCGCGCCGTTGTCGCCCTCGTCCAGCACGGCCAGGGCCGCGCGCGCGACCTCCACTCCTTCTGCGTCGCGGCCCAGCGCGTGGAAGCAGCGCGCGAGCGCGTTGAGCGCCGCCGC
This sequence comes from Acidobacteriota bacterium, assembly GCA_003222295.1. Lineage (GTDB taxonomy): Bacteria > Acidobacteriota > Vicinamibacteria > Fen-336 > Fen-336 > AA29. The sequence continues at coordinate 1,251 of QHVP01000412.1, forward strand.
CGAGCGCGGCCACAGGCGAGCGGCGCGGTCGTTGAGGGCGAGCACGCGCGCAGGATCAGGGCGCCGCGGTGCGCCGGGTCCGCGCGCAGGATCGTGTCGAGCAGGGGAACCGCCTCCGCGACCCGGCCCAGGCCGGCCAGCAGGCGCGCGCGGTCGAACTCGGCGCGGAGATCCACGCTCAGCGCGGCACGCGCACGCGCGGGAAGAAGCGATGCACGTAGTCCCGGAGCGCCGCGCGCGTGCTCTCGAAGGCCAGCTCGCCCCAGGGGATGGTCTCGGGCGGGAAGGCGCGCGCATCGCTGCACTCGTCGCACGCGGCGAGCGTGCCGCCGACGACCTCGGCCGCGTAGACCACGATGATCACCTCGCTGCCCGGGAACGAGTACACGTCGAGGATCCCGGTCAGGGACACGCGGAGGTTGGATTCCTCCAGCGTCTCGCGGACCGCGGCCGCGGCTACGGCCTCGCCGCGATCCACGAACCCGCCCGGGAACACCCAGGTGCCGAGGCGCGGCTCGATCGACCGCTTGAGGAGCACGATGCCGCCATCGACCATGCAGATCGTGCAGGCGGCCACCTTGGGGTCGAGGTAGAAGACGAACTCGCAGGCCTGGCACACGAGACGCTGCGGCTCGGACTCCTTGAGGACGCGCCAGGCGAGGGTACCTCCGCAGCGCGGACAGAACCGGTAACCGGAGTCGGCAGGCGGCATGCGACCCCGATTATGGCGCATCCGGTTGCCGGCACTGCGAGGGCGCGGGAACGGCTCTCAGGGAAGCGGTCTATGATGCACGCGGGGAGGTGGACATGCGGCGGCGCGTTGCGGTTTTGATCGCCGCGGTGGCCCTCGTCGGCACCGGCGGAACGCTTTCGTCCGCGCGACCGGCCGACCTCCCCGAGGTGATCCAGCGAGGCACCTTGCGCGTCCTGGTCATGCCGGACACCCGGCGTCCCGAGTTCTTCTCGCTGGCCCCGGGATCGCCGCCGGGCTTCGATCAGGAAGTCCTGCACGGCTTCGCCGGCCTGCATCACCTCACGCTCAAACCCGTACCGGTGACGTCCTGGGACGCGCTCATCCCGGCGCTCGTCGAGGGCAAGGGCGACCTCATCGGCGGCCGCTTCACCGCCACCGACTCGCGGCGGAAGCTCGTGGACTTCACGACCGAGGTCTTCCCGACGCGGCTCGTCGTGTTCACGCGCAAGCCCCATCCTCCCGTGCACACGCTCGAGCAGCTCCGCAAGGAGAAGGTCGGTACGATCAAGGGCACGAACATGGTGGAGGCGGTGGCCGCGGCGGAGGTGCCCGCGGCCAACGTGGACGACGGCATCCCTCCCGGCGGCTTCGACGAGGCCCTCCGCGCCGGCCGCATCACCGCCGCGGTCTGGGGCGTGGAAAGCGCGATCGCGAGCCAGCGGCAGGATCCCGAGCTGCAGCTCGGCACCTTCGTCGGACCT
>QHVP01000410.1 GCA_003222295.1 Acidobacteriota bacterium
CCGGACCTCGGAGCCCCAGCTCGCCTCGACGTTCGCCCAGGGCGAGGAGTCCGGCAGCTTCGGGGCCGTTCCGACGGTGCTGTCGCCCCCCGTCGAGGTGATCGCGCCGATCGACCGGGTGTCGCCGACCGTGCGCCGCGGCGATTCCGTGCGCGTCGAGGTGGTGGTGCGGACGCGCAAGGTCGGCCACTTCTTCCCGGGCGGCACGGTGGACGCTTTCGATGTTTGGGTGGAACTGGAAGCGCGCGACGATTCCGGACGAGAGGTGTATCACAGCGGGTACATCGAACGCGACGGTCCGGTAGAGTCCGGCGCGCACTTTTATAAATCCTTCCTGCTCGATGCACATGGGAATCCAATCAACATTCCGCCCGGGGCCGCGGACACCGTCCACTACCGGCTGCGCATCCCGGAAGATTGCGGCGGCACCATCCGCCTCCGCGCCAAGGTGAACTACCGCAAGTTCTCGTGGTGGAACACGCAGTGGGCCTTCGCGGGCGTGCGTGATCCCGCCGACCCCAGGCCCTCGGTCGGGCCCGGCCACGACGACGGCAAGTGGATCTTCACGGGCGACACGTCCAGCGTGTCGGGCGGGATCAAGGCGATCCCGAGCATCCCCACCACGGTCATGAGCAGCGCGGAGGCGACGCTCAAGGTGGCGGCCAAGGGGGCGGCGCTACCGGCCGACGCGCCTGTGCTGGACAAGTCCGTGCGCGAGCGCTGGAACGACTACGGCATCGGGCTGCTCCTCCAGGGCGATCTCAAGGGCGCGGAGGCCGCCTTCGAGAAGGTCACGGTGATGGAGCCGGACTACGCCGACGGCTGGGTCAACGTCGGCCGGGCCCGCATCCAGGAAGGCAACATGGAGGGCGCGGAAGAGGTCCTGCGCCGCGCGCTGGAGAAGGACCCCGCGCTGGCCAAGACGCACTTCTTCCTCGCCACCGCGCTCAAGGCGCGTGGCCGCTACGACGAGGCCCTCGCCCACCTGCGCACCGCCGCCGAGCGATACCCGCGGGACCGCGTGGTCCGCAACCAGATCGGCCGCGTGCTCTTCCTGAAGCGCCAATACAAGGAGGCCATCACGGAGCTGCAGAAGGCGCTCGAGACCGACCCCGAAGACCTGCAGGCGCACTACAACTTGATGCTCTGCTGGCAGGGGCTCGGCGATGTCGACAAGGCCCGGCGTGCGCAGGCCCTGTACGTGCGCTTCAAGGCGGACGAGAGCGCGCAGGCCATCACCGGGCCCTATCGGCAGCTCCATCCCGACGACAACAACGAGCGGCAGGCCATCCACGAGCACCGCACGGCGGTGCCGTCGCCGGCGCCGCCCCCCCGCGGCTATAGCGGAGCGGGACGGTGAGGCGGACCCGGCTCTCCGCGCTGCCCCTGTTCGCAGCGGGCGCGCTGGCCGTGGCCGGGGCCTTCGAGGCCCCGGTGCGGTCCGCGTCTCCCTCCCCGGCCTCCGCCTCCGGCGTGTCGCTGAGCGATGCCACCGCCGCCGCCGGGATCCGCTTCAAGCACAACTCGGGCGCGTTTGGAAAGAAGTACCTGCCCGAGACCATGGGCGCGGGCGTGCTGTTCGTCGACCTCGACGGTGACGGCTGGCCCGATCTCCTCTTCGTGAACTCGAAGAACTGGCCGGGGCGGCCCGGTCCCGCTTCGCTGCCCGCGTTCTATCGCAACAACCGTGACGGTACGTTCACGGACGTCACGCGCGGGTCCGGCCTCGACGTCTCGATGTACGGGCTGGGCGGTGCGGCCGCCGACTACGACAACGACGGCCGCGTGGACGTCTACATGACCGGCCTCGGCGCGAACCGGCTCTTCCACAACGAGGGCAATGGCCGCTTCGCCGACGTCACGGCGAAGGCCGGCGCCGGCGGGGGAGGCTTCGGCACCAGCGCGGCCTTCTTCGACTACGACAGGGACGGCAAGCTGGACCTGTTCGTCACCAACTACGTGCAGTGGGCGCTGGACAAGGACCTCTTCTGCACGCTGGACGGCACCCACAAGTCCTACTGCACGCCGGAGTCGTACAAGGGGCAGAGCCCGATCCTGTACCGCAACCGCGGCGACGGCACCTTCGAGGACGTCACGGCCCGGGCGGGAGTGAGCGATCCCAACTCCAAGGCGCTGGGCGTGGCCGTGCTCGACTACGACGACGACGGCTGGCCGGACCTCTTCGTCGCCAACGACACCCAGCCCAACAAGCTCTACCACAACGGCGGCAAGGGGACCTTCACCGACGTCGGCATGGCCGCGGGCGTGGCCTTCAGCGAGTCCGGGGTGGCCCGCGCCGGAATGGGGACCGATGCCGCCGACTACGACGGCTCGGGCCGGCCCAGCATCGTGGTGGGCAACTTCTCGAACGAGATGATGGCGCTGTACCACAACGAAGGCACCGGGCTCTTCATCGACGACGCGGCCACCACCTCCATCGGCCAGGCCACCCTGCTGAGCCTCAGCTTCGCGGCGTTCTTCTTCGACTACGACCTCGACGGCCGCCTCGACATCTTCGCCGCCAACGGGCACGTGGCCGACGACATCCAGGCGGTGCAGGCGCGCGTGCGCTACGCGCAGCCCCCGCACCTGTTCCGCAACACCGGCAACAAGCGGTTCGAGCCCGAAGACGACCGGCTGGGCCCCGCCTTCAAGGTGCCCATGGTCGGCCGCGGGGCCGCCTATGCCGACTACGACGGGGACGGGGACCTCGACGTCGTCCTCACCGCCAACAACGGGCCCGCGCGCCTCCTCCGCAACGACGGCGGCAACCGCAATCACTTCCTGCGCGTACGCACGGTGGGAACCTCGTCCAATCGCGACGGCATCGGCGCGAAGGTCTCCGTCACTCCCGCCGGCGGTCCGCGGCAATGGCGGATGGTCAAGAGCGGCTCGAGCTATTGCTCACAGAGCGAGCTGCCCGTCACCTTCGGCCTCGGCTCCGCCACCGGGCCCGTGAAGGTGGAGGTGCGATGGCCCAGCGGCACCGTGGACATGATGGAGGCACGCGCGGACGAGCGGATCACCATCCGCGAGGGTCAGGGCCGCGTGCCCGAGCCTGGCCCGGGGCCGGGGCGTCCCGTGTCCCGCTAGCCGTGGCGCGCCCCTGGTCGGGAGTCCTCGCGGCCGTCGCCGTCGTCCCCGCGCTCGCGGTCGCGCTCGCCTCCCCCCCCGCGGACCCGGTCGAAGCCGCGTACCGTGCGAACAACGTCGGAGTCGCGCTGCTCGAGCAATACCGGCACGACGATGCGGCCGCGTCTTTTCGCAAGGCGCTCGAGCTCGCGCCGGCACTGGCCCTGGCCCGCGTCAACCTCGCCATCGCGCTCCTCAACGAGCCCAAGCTCGAGGAGGCCCGTGACGCCGCGCGCGAAGCGGCCGCCCGGCTGCCGGGCCTGCCGCAGCCGCAGTACGTCCTCGGTCTCGCCGCGCGCGGGCTGGGCGCGACCGAGGAAGCCCAGGCCGCCTTCCGTGCCGTCCTGGCCATCGATCCCCAGGACGTCGGCTCTCGCGTG
>QHVP01000413.1 GCA_003222295.1 Acidobacteriota bacterium
CGATCAGTTCCTCTGCGGAGGAGGAAGGAGCGGGAAGGTGAGGACCGTCCGCCGGCCCAAGCGAGGTCAGCCGCCCGCCGTACCGAGCGGGAAGCCGAAGTAATCCCTTGCGTTCGTGAAGCACACCGCGGTCACGAGCCGGCCGAGCGCATCGCGATCGTCCGGCACCAGGCCCTGGCGCACGTCCTCGCCCAAAAGGTTGCAGAGGATCCGGCGGAAGTAGTCGTGCCGCGAGTAGGACAGGAAGCTGCGCGAGTCCGTGATCATCCCCACGAAGCGCGAGAGCAGCCCCATGTTGGACAGGGCGCGCAGCTGGGCTTCGATGCCGTCCTTCTGGTCGAGGAACCACCAGGACGCTCCGTACTGCATCTTGCCGGGGACGCTGCCGTCGTTGAAGTTGCCCACCATGGTCGCGAAGAGCTCGTTGTCCCGCGGGTTCAGGTTGTAGAGGATGGTCTTGGCCAGGGACTCGCGCTGGTCGAGGCCGTCCAGGAATGTGGCCAGCCCGCGCGCCATCTCGAAATCGCCCATCGAGTCGCCGCCCACGTTGGGCCCCAGCTTCCCAAGCAGGCGGGTGCTCACGTTCCGGTAGGCGCCGAGGTGGAACTGCTGCACCCATCCGCGCTCGTGGTCCATGAGGGCCATGCGATGGAGGAGGGCCGCTTGCAGGGCGAGACCGGCGCCCCGCTCCACGCTCCGCCCCGCGCGCAGGGATTCGAACGTCCCCGCGATCTGCGCGTCCGCGTAGGCGGAGGGCGGAGGCAGCGTCTCCAGGCCGTGATCGGAGGCGCGGCAGCCCAGGTCGTGGAAGGCGCGGTGCCGCGCGTCGAGCGCCTGCACGAGGTCGTTGAACGTCCGCACGATGCGATTCGCCGCCCCTTCCAGCTTGCCGACCCAGACGTTCCAGGCCTTGGGGTCCCCGAAGGCGAGGGCGGCGTCCGGCCGCCAGGTCGGATAGACGCGCGTGGCCGGCTCCGCGCGCTGCGCCAGCCGGCGATGCGGCTCGAGGGAATCGACGGGATCGTCGGTGGTGCACACGACCGCCACCTTCCACGACCGCAGCAGCCCCATGGTCGTGAACCCGTCCTCGCGCAGCCGTTCGTTGCAGCGGTCGAAGATGTCGCGCGCGGTGGCGGGGGAGAGGAGCCGATCGATCCCGAACGGGCGACGAAGCTCCATCGCCGTCCAGTGGAACAGCGGATTGCGCAGTGTCTCGGGGACGGTGCGCGCCCAGGCCTCGAACTTCTCCCAGTCCGACGCGTCTCCGGAGACGAAGCGCTCGGAAACCCCGCAGGCGCGCATGGCCCGCCACTTGTAGTGGTCGCCCTCCAGCCAGATCTCGGTGATGCTGCGGAACCGGTGGTCGGAAGCCATCAGCTCCGGCGACAGGTGGCAGTGATAGTCGACGATGGGCAGGTCACGGGCGAAGCCTTCGTAGAGATCGCGCGCGGTGTCGCTGCCGAGAAGGAAGCCGTCGTGGATGAACGGTTTCATGCCCTCACCGTCTCCGATTCGGGGAATCGCGCGGGCTCCAGACTCGGCACCAGGAGGTGGACGATGGCCAAGGCGGCCAGGTACGTGAAGCCCGCGATGAAGAAGATGGGAACGTAGCTGTTCGTGCGGTTCAGGATCTCGCCCACGAGGATGGAGATGAACATGCCGCCGACCGCGCCTGCCATCCCCCCCAGCCCGGTCACGGATCCCACCGCCGTGCGGGGGAACATGTCGCCCACGAGCGTGAACAGGTTGGCGGACCAGCCCTGGTGCGCGGACGCGGCCAGGGCCACCAGCAGCACGGAGGTCCACAGGCTCGACGACTTGGAGGCGAAGATGATCGGCACCACCGCGGCCGCGCAGATGAGCATGGCGGTCTTGCGCGCCGCGTTGAGGCTCCAGCCTCGCTTGATGAGGGCGGAGGAGAGCCAGCCCCCGCCGATGCTGCCGATGTCCGCGATGAGATAGATGACGACGATGGGCAGGCCGATGGAGGTGAGGTTGAGTCCGTAGTTGCGGTTGAGGAAATCGGGAATCCAGAAGAGGTACAGCCACCACACCGGATCGGTCATGAACTTGCCGATCGCGAAGGCCCACGTCTGCCGATGGGCGATCAGGCGCGCCCAGGGGATGGGTGTGACCTTCTCGACCGGGTCGCTGCGGATATAGGCGAGCTCGGCCGGGCCCAGCCGGATGTGCTCCTCGGGCGGGCGGTACACGGCGAGCCACCAGGCCAGCCACAGGAACCCGGTCACGCCCGTGGCCACGAACGCCCACTCCCATCCCCAGTGCAGCGTGACCCAGGGCACGACGAGAGGGGTGATGATGACCCCGACGTTCGTTCCCGAGTTGAAGATGCCGGTGGCGAGCGCACGCTCCTTCTTCGGGAACCACTCGGCCACGGTCTTGATCGAGGCCGGGAAGTTCCCGGCTTCGCCGAGCCCGAGCAGGAACCGCATCAGGGCAAAGCCGGCCGCCGCTCCCGTGAGCAGCACCACCGACAGCCCGGTCTTGGCGTCGAGGTTGACCGTCGGCAGCTTCATCCAATCCATGCGCTCCGCGACGGCGTGCCCGACGGCGGCGACGCTCCAGATCCCGACCGCGATGGCGAAGCCGCGCCGTGTCCCCAGCTTGTCCATGATGTTGCCGGCGAGGAGGAGCCCGATCGCGTAGGCGAGCTGGAAGGTGAAGACGATGGCGGCGTAGATGCGCTCGTCCTGCCAGCCCAGCTGCTGCACCAGCGTCGGCTTGAGGATCCCGATGACCTGGCGGTCGATGTAGTTGATGGTGGTGCCGAAGAAGAGCAGCGCGCAGATCACCCACCGGTAGTGGCCGGCCCGTCCCCGAGCGGGGGAGGGCGCCGCCGCGCTTGCGGGCACCGCGCTCATTGGTTGACCCCGCTGGCCAGGAACCCGCCGTCCACGGCCAGGACGTGGCCGTTCACGAAGCTGGCGGCATCGGAGGCGAGGTACACCGCCGCCCCCGCCAGCTCCTCCGCGCGGCCGAAACGCCGCAGGGGCGTGCGGGCGAGGAGCTCGTTGCCGCGCGGCGTGCCCTCGATCAGCTTGCGGTTGAGGTCGGTGGGAAAGACGCCGGGAGCGATGGCGTTGACGTTCACGCCGCGCGGTCCCCATTCCACGGCCAGCGACTTGGTCAGGGAGCCGATGCCGGCCTTGCTGGCGGAATAGGCCGCGACCTCGAAGAGGGAGACGAAGGTGGCCAGGGACGCGATGTTGACGATGCGTCCGGAGCCGCGCTCCAGCATGTGGCGGCCGAAGACCTGGCAGGCGCGCAGCGTGCCCGTGAGGTTGGTGTCGACGATCGCGCTCCACTCCTGCTCGCTGACGTCGAGGGTCGGCGTGCGCTGCGTCCGGCCCGCGCAGTTGACGAGGACGTCCACGCGCCCGAGGGCCTTCACCACCGCCGCCAGCGCATCCTCGAGGGAGCGCCGGTCCGTGACGTCGCTGCTCACGCGCAGGGTGCGCCGGCCCAGGGCGGCCACCTCGTCCGCGGCCGCCGCCACCTGCTCCGCCCGGCGCGAGGTGGGCACGACGTCCGCGCCCGCTTCCGCGAGGCCGCGCGTGAGCGCGCGCCCGATACCGGACGTGCCTCCGGTCACGACCGCCACCTTGCCCGTCAGGTCCAGCGGACGATAGGCCACGGGTTCTACCTCCTGGTGCTCACCAGCTGTGCACCGTGCCGTCTTCCTTGCGGCTGACCGGAAGATAGGCGCGCTGGTACGGATGGCGCGCGGCCGCGGCTTCGTCGATGTCCACGCCCAGCCCGGGCGCGTCGCCCGGATGCATGAAGCCGTTCGCGAACCGATAGTGATGGGGGAACACGCGGTCCGTCTCGTCGTTGTGCGGCATGTATTCCTGGATGCCGAAATTGTGGATGCTCAGGTCGAAGTGCAGGGCCGCGGCCAGGCACACCGGCGAGAGATCCGTGGCCCCATGGCATCCCGTACGCACGTGGAAGAGATCGGCCAGGTGCGCGATCTTGCGCAGATGGGTGATCCCGCCCGCGTGCACGACCGTCGACCGGATGTAGTCGACGAGCTGCTCCTGGATGAGCTGCTGACAGTCGTGGATGCTGTTGAACACCTCGCCCACCGCGATCGGCGTCGTCGTGTGCTGCCGGATGAGGCGGAAGCCTTCCTGCAGCTCGGCCGGCACCGGGTCTTCCATCCAGAACAGGCGGTGCGGCTCGAGCGCGCGACCCAGGCGTCCGGCTTCGATCGGGGTCAGCCGGTGATGGACGTCGTGCAACAGGTGGACCTCCGGCCCGTATTCCTCGCGCAGGCGCGCGAAGAGGGAAGGGAGGAACTCGAGGTACTTCTCCGTGCTCCACACGTTCTCCGGCGGAAGCCCCGGCTCCGCGGGCTCGTAGAACAGGGTGCCCTTGCCCACGCCGTAGGTGGAGGCGAGCCCGGGGATCCCCGACTGGGCACGAACCGCCTTGTAGCCCATGGCCAGGTACTGGCCGACGGCGGCCACCGTCTCGTTGAGGTCCTTGCCGTTGGCGTGACCGTAGACCATGACGGCCTCGCGGGAGGCGCCGCCGAGCAGACGATAAACGGGCAGGTTCGCGACCTTGCCCAGGATGTCCCACAGCGCGGTATCGACGGCGGCGATCGCCGTCATCGTCACGGGGCCGCGGCGCCAGTAGGCGCCCTTGTAGAGGTACTGCCAGACGTCTTCGATGCGGCGCGCATCGCGGCCGACGAGCAGGGGGACCACGTGCTCGCCCAGGTAGGCGGCGACCGCGAGCTCGCGGCCGTTCAGCGTCGCGTCGCCGAGGCCGTAGACGCCGTCTTCGGTCGTGACCTTGAGGGTGA
>QHVP01000414.1:0-418 GCA_003222295.1 Acidobacteriota bacterium
GGCCGAGCCGTGTCTCACCGAGCAGGTCGAAGGTGCGGCCGAATGCCGGCCCCGCCACTCCGCGCAGCCGCCAACCCCCGGGAGTGGCCGCGGCCGTGGTCACCGCTGCCCGCGCGGCCACCAGGGGAGCGGCCGGGGCCTCCGCGGCGAGGGGCGACTTCATCATCACCGTCCGGCTGAACACCCCGCCCCCCAGCTCGCGGGCGGAGCTGAGCCCGCGCGCCTTCAGGATGTAGGTCATCACCAGGAAGAACGCGCCGCACTGGATCACGACGCCCAGCAGCGGCGACTCGCCCACGAAGGTGTCGTAGAGGCCGTGGAGCAGGGAAGAGAGGGAGAGGCCGAGCACGAAGAACACGAACCGGTGCCGGCGCTGCGAGATGCCGAGCGCGATGAAGTACCCGAAGATCGCGCTGAA